>NZ_JAMRYX010000088.1 GCF_024448135.1 Methylocystis suflitae | reverse complement strand
CGGCGCAGCCCGTTCCGGAGCAGCAGCCTGTTGCGGCGCAGCCGCCGCGCCAGCGGATCGAAGCTTAATCCTGATATGGTTTCCGCCTGATTTGTTCGCTCCAAGAATGTCATTCCCGGCAGGCCGCAGGCCTGACCGGGAATCCAGAGCCGATCCAGGAACGCTGGTTTTGCTCTGGATTCCCGATCGCGCGCATCGCGCGCGTCGGGAATGACAGCCGAGCCGCTTAACCGGATTTCGAATGCGGCCTGAGCAGCCGTGACGGCGCGCGCATTGTCACGAGTTCCTCCGCCATCGTCGGATGCACGGCCATCGTCGCGTCGAAATCGCTCTTCGTCGCGCCCATCCGCAAGGCGACGGCGATGAGCTGCGCCATCTCCCCCGCCTCGGGACCCAAAATATGCGCGCCAAGCACGCGTCCGTTCGAGCCGTGGATGATCAGCTTCATATAAACGCGTTCGCCGCGTCCAGAGAGCGTCGCGCGCATGGGGCGAAACTGCGTCTCATAAATATCGATCGCGCCATGCTGCGCGAGCGCCTCGGCCTCGGTCAGTCCAACCGTTCCGATTTCGGGCGTGGTGAAGACGGCGCTTGGCGTATGTGCATAATCGACCGTCGTCGGCGTCGCGCCGAAGACGCTGTCGGCGAAGGCTTGCCCCTCGCGAATGGCGACAGGCGTCAGATTGATCCGATCGGTGACGTCGCCGACGGCGTAGATGGATTCGACATTCGAGCGCGAGCGCTCGTCGACGGCGACGGCGCCGTTTTCGCGCAGCTCGACGCCCGCCGCCTCCAGGCCGAGATTCTGCGTCATCGGCCTGCGCCCCGTGGCGATGAGCAGGCAGTCGACCTCAAGCGGCGCGCCGTCGCTCATCTCGACCGCCAGAACGTCAGCGTTTTTCGTAATGCGCGTCGGCAGGGCGCCGGCCCGGTGCGCGACGCCCGCCGTCTTGAGCGCTTCGCAGAGGCGCGAACGCAAATCGTCGTCGAAGCCGCGCAGCGGCAGATCGGCGCGATAGGCGAGATGCACCTTCGCGCCGAGCCGCGCGAAGACGCTTGCGAATTCGACGGCGATATATCCCGCTCCAACGATCAGCAGCCGTTGCGGAAATTTCGGCAGATCGAAAATCTCGTTCGAAGATATGCCGAATTCGATGCCCGGAATGTGCGGGGCGAGCACCGGCGCGCCGCCGGTGGCGATGAGAATGTAGCGGGCGCGGGCGGAGCGGCCGTTGGAAAAACGCACGCCGTTTCGATCGGTGAGCGTCGCGCGCGCGCGGATGAGCTCGACGCCGGAACTCGCGAGCGTTTCAGCGTAAAGGCCTGAAAGGCGCGTGATCTCCTTTTCCTTTGCGGCGACGAGCGCCGGCCAGTCAAAAGAGACGTCGCCGACGCGCCAGCCGAAACCGGCGGCGTCCTTGAAATCATCGTGGAAGCGGCTCGCGAGAACGTAAAGCTTTTTGGGGACGCAGCCGCGAATGACGCAGGTGCCGCCGACGCGAAATTCCTCGGCGATCGCGACTTTCGCGCCATGGCTTGCGGCGACGCGCGCCGCGCGAACGCCGCCGGATCCGGCGCCGACGACGATAAGGTCATAGTCGAAAGTCATAAGGGGTCGCCCGATATGTTTCCCAAGATGCGCACGCCCTCGGCGCCGGCGATGAAGATCGCCGTTGCGAGTCCGATGAACAGCCCGTGATCCACGACTCCGGGAATCGCCGAAAGCCGCGCAGCGAGGGCGTCAGCATCGTCGATCGCGCCAAATGCGCAATCGACGATGTAATGTCCCCCGTCAGTGATGAAGCGCTCGCCAGGCTCCGCTTCGCGCATCATCAGCGGGCCGATGAGTCCCAGACCGCGCGCGACCCGTTCGATATGCAGCATGGTGGAGCGTGCGCCGAACCGATCGATTTCGACGGGTAGCGGGAAGGCGCCGAGCGTCTGCACTTCCTTCGTCGCGTCGGCGATGACGAACATGCGCGTCGAGGCGGCGGCGACGATCTTTTCGCGCAGCAGCGCGCCGCCGCCGCCTTTGATCAGGCGAAGCGCCGCGTCGAATTCGTCAGCGCCGTCGATGGTGAGATCGAGTTGCGGCGTCTCGTCGAGCGTGGAGAGCGATATCCCGAGGCTTTCGGCCTGAGCGCGGGTGCGCTCGGAGGTCGGCACGCAAACGACCTCCAGCCCCTCCCTGACGCGGGCGCCGAGAAGATCGACGAAATGCGCCGCCGTCGATCCCGTGCCGAGCCCGAGCCGCATGCCATGCGTGACGGACTCGAGCGCCGCTTGCGCGGCGGCGCGCTTCATTGCCTCGGCGGAAAAGGCGCTCATACGGACATTCGCTTCGCCAGGTCGATCGCTCATTTGGCCGGCGGCGTGCAGACCACCGATGTTTCGTTCAGCACGAAGCAGATCGACATCATGCCGGAACGCAGATCGACGCGGAATACGCCGCCTTCCCCGGTATGACGCGAAGCGACCAGCGCATATTCGCTGAAAACGCCGGCGCGCGCGCCCTCGCCGGGCGGATAGCACAGCGTCACGCCGATCGCAGCGCTTTCTTTCAAGCCGTATTGGCAGGCGCCGACCTCGCCATTGGAGCGGTCGAGGCGAAACACGCGATTGAGATCCGTCTGCGGCGCCGCCAGAAATTCGTAATTTCCGGCCGTCGCCGTCGACGCCCCGGAAAGGGCGAAGACAAGCGCGCCGGCCGTCAAAGCGGCACGTCGACGCGTATGGAAATGGCGCGTTTCACGCATATTTGCGCTCCCTGTCGCGAATCGGTCGGCGCAGTCTACACGCAGAGTCCGCGCGTGCGGAGGCGGCAAAATTCGCCTGTCGAATCAACGGAGCTTGATCCCGGGGGGCCGCGCGGCTACCCCCTGCATATGACAAGCCGCTCCCCCGTTCTCGTTTTCGACCTTGACGGCACATTGGCCGACACCGCCTATGATCTCATCGGCACGCTCAATGTTCTGCTCATGCGCGAGGGACTGACGCCGCTCGCGCTCGAGGCCGGACGGCCGCTCGTCGGCGCCGGCGCGCGGGCGCTGATCGAGCGCGGCTTCGCCCTTCAGGGCGCGCTGCTCGATCCGGCGCGCGCCGAGGGGCTGGTGCGCGATTTCCTGGTTTATTACGAGGCGCACATCGCCGACGAAAGCAGGCTGTTCCCCGGCGCGCTCGCGGCGCTCGATCGGTTCAAGACGGCCGGCTTTCGCCTCGCCGTCTGCACCAATAAGCCTGAAGAACTGGCGCGGCTGCTGTTGCAAAAACTCTCGGCGGCGGACCGCTTCGCGGCGATCTGCGGCCGCGGCAGCTTTCCCATGCATAAGCCCGATCCGCGCACGCTGTGGCTGACGGTCGAGGCGGCGGACGGCGACCCAAGGCGCGCGGTGATGGTCGGGGATTCCAAGACCGACATCGATACCGCCCGCGCCGCCGGAACGCCGTCGGTGGCGGTGGATTTCGGCTATACCGACACGCCCGTCGCGGCGTTTTCGCCCGATCGCGTGATTTCGCATTTCGACGAGCTGTGGGACGCGGTCGCCTCGCTGGACGAGGCGCTGTTCCACCGCGCGATCGAGGCGTCCTGATCTTTTGAGCGCCGCTTCGCCGTCGAGGCTGGCGCCGCGCAAGTTCTGGGAAAGGTTTGCAATATGGAGAAAATGCATTTCACGCGGATGGACCAAGGCACGGACGAAGATTTTCAGATCCTCAAACAGGTTCACGAGCATACGCTCAAGGAACTGCCGGACCGGCTCTTTGGACTGCTGCGGGATCTGAGCAAGGACACGGCCTATAACATCACGCGCTGCGATCATTGTCTGCAATCGGCGACGCGCGCGCTGCGCGACGGCAAGGACGAAGAATATGTGGTCGTCGCGCTGTTGCATGACGCGTGCGAAACGCTTGGACCTTTCAACCATGGCGAGGTGATCGCCGCGATCCTGAGGCCCTTCATCAGCCGCGACAATTACTGGATGCTGGCGCAGCACGGCCTGTTCCAGACCTATTTCTACGCCGCCCACCTTGGCCTCGATCCGAACGCCCGCGACAAATTCAGGTCGGACCCGGCCTATGAGCAGACGATCGAGTTCTGCGCCAAATATGACGAAGTGTCGTTCGATCCCGCCTATAAAAACGAGCCGCTCTCGACCTTCGAGCCGATGGTGCGCCGTGTTCTGTCGAAGGATTGGACCCCGCCGTGAGCGGCCGGGCGCGTCGCCCAGGCTTGAGCCTCGGCGGAGGGCGAATCTGCGGTCTTGACGGAGGGCGCCGGGCTCTCCTACACGAGGAGGATCGATCGCCGATGGCGACGGGCGGCTAGCTCAGCGGGAGAGCACTCCCTTCACACGGGAGGGGTCACAGGTTCAATCCCTGTGCCGCCCACCATTGAGCGCCGCACGGCGAACCTACCCTCGTAAGGAGAGGGAGGCTCGCGAGCGGAACTCTTATTCGGTAGCCTTGTGAACGGCTTCCTTGGCGTTTTTGGCGACTTCCTTCGCCTTGGTCGCCGCAGCATCCAGCGCATCGGCAATGGCGTCCTTGGCCTCTCCGAGCGCCGTTTGGCCCTTCCCCTTCATTTCCTGCAACACGCCCTCGCCTTCCAGTTGGGGAGAGCCGATCACCTTTCCGGCGGCCTGCTTCGCAGTCCCTGTCGCTTCATTCACGGCGCCTTTAAGTTTATCGCTGGTCGAACTCATGAAAACTTCCTCCTTGTGAAGATCGCTACGTGACCATCGCCACGGTCAAGACAAATGAATAACTGCCGTGCTGCAGATATGTTCCCGTTTCGGCCGATTTATTAGTCGGGCTTCGATGCAGTGACGATCGTGAGATCATTCGTTACATTTGAAACCGCCAACGCCGGAACAGATTGCCGAAGGGCCAACAATGCCTGACCTCTCCGGCGCGGTGCGCGAGATTGAGAGAGCGGCCGTCATCTCCGCGTGCGGGGCTTATCGCTATAGTCTCACGCGCAGATGGAGCGGCGCGCCGCTTTTGCCCTTCGTCATGCTCAATCCCTCGACAGCCGACGCGAAAGAGGATGATCCGACAATTCGCCGCTGCATCGGCTTCGCGCGGCGCGAAGGGGCCGGCGGACTTATCGTCGCCAATCTTTACGGGCTGCGCTCGCCCTCGCCCGAGGCGCTGTGGTCGGCGCGCGATCCGATCGGCCCGGAGAATTGGCGAACGCTCGTTGGCCTCGCCGCGCAAGCGATCGCTCAGTCGCTCCCCATCATTTGCGCGTGGGGCGCACAGGTTCGAGGAGATCGGGTCGACGAAGCGCTGCGGATGTTTCACGCATCGGGCGCGCGTCTCGCCTGCCTCGGCAGGACGCGGCGCGGCGCACCCCGCCATCCGCTCTACGTTCGCGCTAGCCAGTCGCTTGAGCGCTTTCCATAAAAGGCCGCGCCCGGATCTTACGGCTGCTCCATCAGCTCTTCGGCGGTCAGCCGGTTTAGCGTCTGTCGGCGCTTCTTGGACGCATAGCTTGGGTAGGCGAGCCAGATCACTCCCGCCAGCAAGATGAATGTCATCGCGCCGAACAGAAAGGCGTCGTTGAGCGCCAGGATCGCCGCCTGCTGGCGGATGAGCTGCGCCGCCCGAGCGCGCGCCGCATTCGGCGACATGCCCATCGCCTGCATACGCTCCAGGAACGAGGCAAGCAGGTCGAGCGAGGCGAAGCGGCGTCCGCCGAAATGATCGGCGAGGTCGAGCTGATGGAAGGGCGTGCGGCGGAAGACGAGCACGCCGAGCAGCGTGATGCCCATGGCGCCGAACACCGTGCGCAGCATCGCGAGCTCCTCCGCGGCGCGGATCAGTCGTTCGCCGGCGAATCCGGTCATGGCGAGCGTCGCGAGCGGCGCAAAGAACATTGCAAGAGAAAAGCCGAAGAAGAACATCGGCGTCGTGACGCTATCGAACGAGGCGCTCTTGTCGTAGTGGCCGAGCCACACGAATGTCACCGCGAGACCGATGAAATTGAGGAAGACGATAAGTCGCGCGTCGACGTTTCTCGTGAGTTCATGCACGACGGCCGCAGCCGCCATCGCCAGAAAAATCATGGCCAGATAGACCATGCCGGCGAGCGAAGAGGTGTAGCCGAGCAGCACCTGCAGTTGCACGATGAACACCGACAGCAGGCCCTGAATGATCAGAAAGCCGACCAGCGAACACAATGTCGCGATCGCGAAATTGCGGTGCAGAAACAGCCGCAGGTCGAGGGCGGGCCGTCGCTCGCCGAACTCCCAGAAGATGAACATCGGCAAAGCCAGGAGAACGACCAGGAGCAGCCATGCGAGCACGGGCGAAGCGAACCAGTCGAAATCATTGCCCATGTTGAGAATGGTCTGCACGCCGAGCAACACCGTCGCGAGCAGAATGAAGCCGATCGTGTCGAAGCGCGTCATGCGGCGCTCAAAGCCGCTCCCATAGAACAGCGCAGCGACAACGCCCGCCACGGGTAAGGCGACCAGGACATTGGAATAAAACAGCCAGCGCCAGTTGAAATATTCCGCCCAGAAGCCGCCCATGAAGACGCCGATGGTGAAGGGCGCCATGCTCATGACGCCCCAGAAGCCGACCCCGAGCGTGCGCTGATCATCTGGATATTGCGCAAGCGTCACCGATTGCGCGAGCGGAAGGGCGACGCCGCCAATAAGGCCGAGCAGAAAGCGCATCGGCGCGAAAAACCAGATCGTCTCGCTCGCCGCGCACATCAGGGAAACGGCGGCATAGGCGACAAGGGCGCCGACCAGCACGCGATAGGCGCCAAGCCGCCCCGAAAGCCACCGGGACAAGGGAAGGCCGAGTGCAATGCCGACCATATGGTCGGTCGTCGCCCACGTGCCGTAGCTCGGCGTCACGCCCTCGAGGCTTCCGGCGGCGTAGGGCGCGAGCACCGTGTATCCCGGCACATTCGACAACATGACGACGTTCGCCGCGCCCGCCGCGACGTTGAGCAGCAGGAATCGCCAGCCTTTCATTCGCGCCTGCTTTGTCACCACCGTTGCGCTCCAGCTGGGCGCGCGGGACGCCAAGCCGATCGCAGGTCGCTTGAAGAGCGCAGCTTCATCCGTTTTCTCATTTGCGCGGGTGACTCATCACTCAAAACAACGCATTTGTCACGATGCGCGCCTTGGCCAAAAGCGCCGCAAGCTTGTCAAAGGCCGGCGCCCTACGCCATACAAGCCGCCTGAAAAGCGGAGAAGGCGCATGACGGGGATCTGGTTTCAGGTGGCGCTCATATTCGGCCTCGCGCTCATCGCCGCGATGATCGCCGCCAGATTTCGCATCTCGACGGCGTTGACCGAAATTATTATCGGCATGTGCGCGCGGACGCTTTTCGCCGCGACCGTCGGCGCTGAAATCTTCAGCCTTCAGGAGCCTTGGGTCAAGACGCTCGCCGGACTTGGCGCCATCGCGCTGACGTTTCTCGCGGGCGCCGAACTCGATCCCGACGTTTTTAAGCTGAAGTGGAAGGAGGCTGCGTCGGTCGGCGCTGCGAGTTTCCTCGCGCCCGCCATCGGTTGCTGGGCGGTCGCCTATTATCTGCTGGGTTGGGAGAGTTCGCCGGCGCTGCTTGCCGGCATCGCGCTCGCCGCCACCTCCGTCGCCGTCGTCTATACGGTGATGATGGAATATGGCTTTAACCGCACCGATTTCGGCAAGACCATTCTCGCCGCCTGTTTCATCACCGATCTCGGCACGGTCGTGACGCTTGGCCTCGTATTCGCGCCCTTCACCTGGAAGACCGCCGTGTTCGTCGCAGCGGTCGGCGCGGCGTTCGTCGGATTGCCGCGGGCGACGCCTGTGATCTTTGCGAAGTTCGGCGGGCGCCCCTCCGAATTCGAGACAAAATTCCTGTTCTTCGCGCTGATGGCGCTCGGCGCGCTCGCGACTTGGGCCGGGAGCGAAGGCGTCCTGCCCGCCTATTTGATCGGCATGGCGCTCGCAGGCTCCGTCGGGCGCGACCACGCGCTCATTCGCAAGATTCGGGCGGTGACCATCGGCCTGCTGACGCCCTTTTATTTCATCCGAGCCGGATACTTTGTTTCCATCCCGGCCGTTCTTGCCGCGCCGCTTGGCGTCGCCGCCTTTCTTGCCGTCGAGATGGCGACCAAGATCGTCAGCGTCTATCCCGTGGCGCGCCGATTCGGGTCGCCGCACAAGGACGCCATGTATACGACGCTGCTGATGGCCTCCGGCCTCACATTCGGCACGATTTCGGCGCTTTTCGGCCTGTCGAACAATATCATCGACGAAAACCAATATTCGACGCTCGTCGCCGCGATCATCGCGACGGCGATCGTGCCCACAATGATAGCGAACAGTCTTTATTTGCCGCGCCATCGGCTGCCCCCGGAGACGGCGCCGCAGCGTGTTCATTCCGCGGAGCCGGAGAAGGAGTCCGTCCTGGAGGGATAAATGCGACTTGATTCCCGGCGGGCGCGATGCAATCAACGTCCCCATTGTCGCTCGAGGAAGCGCGCCTGCCGCGTGGCGCGCTTGCGTTACGCCTCGAAGCGCGGACAACAGGAAGGACGATCTGAATGCGCATCATTTTGAGGCTCTCGGCTGTGCTGGCTTTTTTTGCGCTCACGCCGGCTTTCGCTCAAGGAACGCCTGAACAGCGCGAGGCCTGTGAAGGCGACGCGAATCGTGTCTGCGAGGCGTATATTCCGGACGCCGTCGCCATCGAGCGATGCCTGAGAGCCAATGCGGGATCGATCAGCGTCGCCTGCAAAGCCGAACTCGGCCTCGTGTCGACGGGCGGCAAAAAGCGCAAGCACTAACAACGCGCGGCGCAACACGTCGCCGCGCCTTTAATCCGCGCCTCACATCATCAGGTCGCGACGGCGAGCCTTCTTTCGGCGAGCCGCGCGGCCTCGGCGCCCGACAACATCGCGCCGTTGAAGCCATGCTCGCCGCCGAAAGCCGAGGCGAGATAGAGTCCGGCGATCGGCGTGTGCGGCGTGCGCGGAAATCCCATCAAGATGGGCGCTTCCGCGGGCAGCGCCGCAAAGCCGTACACGGCGCCTTCCGGCGTGTTGAGATAGCTCGCCATCGAATAGGCGTTGAGCAGCATCCGCGTCGTGACCAGACCGGAAAAGCCCGGATAGTCGCGGTCAAGAGAGACCTGTATGGCG
>NZ_JAMRYX010000087.1 GCF_024448135.1 Methylocystis suflitae | reverse complement strand
GCATCGAGCGCGAGCGCCAGGCGCAGCTCGACCCGAACGTCAGAGCGGAGCGCGCGGTTGCCGCCTGGCAGAGGCTCGAACAGGAACACGGGCGGTTGCGTGGCTTCGAGCAATGAGGAAGCGCGCGGCCGGATCGAAGGGTGCATGCGGCCGGATCGAAGGGTGGATGAAGGCGCTCGCCGGCGCGATCAAGCGCGACCCGCAGATGGAATCTGCGATGCGCGCCCGCTCCTGTAAGCTCGGCATTGAGTGCGGGTCGCGGCTCGACCGGCTGACGCAGGAGAAAAGCATCGAACGGCGATCGACCGCAGCGTGACGCGTGAGCGTGACTTGGGAATTTAGCGTTAGGAAAAACAAAGGCGTGAACGACGAGCAGGACAAAAGCGAGGACGAGGCCGATTCCGCCGCGGCTGCGTTCGAGGAGCTGCGCGACGAGGTTTCTGTGTTGCGGCGGGCGGTCGAAACCATTCCCGGCGGCCTTCGATGACAAGCGCCCGCCCGATTTGTGCGCCTACGCTCGGCGTCATCGCCAAGGCGATCCCGGCGATCGAAAAACGTCTCGCCGGCATCGAGGCCATCCCGCGATCAAGTAGACGCCGGAGCAGCATGGCCGCAGGGCCGCGCGATCGAACGGGCCGCGGCGAGCATCATGCGCGAGCCGATGGAGACGCTTCGTAATGAGGCCGCAGCGCTCGGCCTCGAGCGGCGACAATTGGCTCAGATCGTCGGCGCGGCGCTCACCCAGGAAACGCAGCGGTGACGGCAGTTAGGGTTCGGAGGCGCCGGCCTCGCTCTCGGGTTCATGTTGTTCCCGATGGTTGCAGCCTTGGCGCCAGGTGGCAGTCACTTCGCGGCGCAGGGCCGAGCAGACCGACCGATGAATCGCTGGAAGCTTTTTTTATGCGTGAGGGGAACCCCGAAGGCTGGCGCGAGTTCGTTTCTGGCGGGGTCTTAGTGCGGGCCAACGCGGAGGTTATCAGGACATGCCAGGACGCGGTAGCCCCACGCACGGAGCGAAAATGCACGATCCTCATTTCGGCCGCTCCGGTGAGCTGGACGGGGCTTACATGGACTTGTCGTTCTGTCCGCAATGAAGACCCGGGCTCCATCACCGCAGCTAAGAAGGTTCCGGGGAAGATCACTTTGTATGTGACGGCCTCGATCTTGCTCAAAGCTCATTACCTAGTCAAAAAATGTGAGTAAAGTGGAAAAAATGGATGCCAACAATGCTTCTATACTTCTTAATATCTATGAATATGTCATGCCAGAAGCAAGTCAACATTTTTTGATAACGTTACAAGATATAGAAATATAGTCTATTATGTTATTATAATGACATATGTGAGCATTAATATTTCAGTTGGAGAATAAATGTTTCTCACCTTAGGATATAGCCGCACATAGCAGCGTCACCAAATCGTCATATTGCGTCTTTAGTTCAGATTTGATTGGCAATAAATACTCAAGTATTGCATGGAATGTTAAGCTTCTACAATGTATGTCATGATTTAGCCATTTTTTATTGCCAACATCCTGTCAACTGAAACAGCGCTCCGGATGGTCTAGTGGTCCTGCGCTGATCAGGCTCCTTGGGCGAACCACTCGACTGAGGAGCGGTGTGGCAGGAGCGACGGCAAAACGTCCCAAGTCGCGCCCGCAAGTTGGGCTGCAAGGCTATCTGGCCGCAAAAACGCGCCATTCGCAGCCGGGGGAAAGACGGACCGATACGTAATCGGGATCTGCCCAAAGAATAATCGAATTCAGCAGGCCGGCAGTAACCCGCTCGGCCTCGTCCAGTGTTCAGGGGGAAATGCTGAGCCGGTGATGTACGCAATCGATGGCTTGGCATTTCTACATTCATGTGCGCGGGAAGGAGGACCAATGAGTGAGATCAAATGGAACCCCTCGAAGGGTGTCTTCGATCCGCTGGTCGTAAATGAGCTTTTCCAAGCTTTCCGGAAGGCTCAAGCGCTTGTCCATCGCGCGACCCCCATGGGAGCCACCAAGGTAGACGACGTGGAACTCGCGCATCTGATCTTGGCTGAAGCTCGCTCCGGCGAAATTCAATCCGACTTGGTTGCGCGCGCTGCCGTTGGTAAGGCGTTGCTCCGACGGAAGACGGGACGATCAAGAACCTCGCTAGGCCATGACGAAGCGACGTCGAGGGCGTTGGTGCGCGGAACGACTCGATCCGCCGGCAGGCTCACCCAATCCGACCTTTGCTGCCGCGCCCGCCGAACTCCCTAGACGAAGGTGCGAGGACCTACCGGCTCAATCAGACCAGCTCCGTACATGATGACGATTTTGACTCTGGACTTGGTCGCTATCGGAAGCTCGAGTTCGGTGGACATTAGGCGAAGCGCATTCGTCGCGGCAAACTTCATCGATCTGCAACCGCACCAAGATCTCGATCCGATAGCGTCGGATCTCGGAAGGAACGAAGCCATGGTCGCAGCAACAAGACGTACAGCCGCCGCCGTATCGCTTGGCGAGGCGCTGTATCCGCCTAGTGCAATCACGCTCATCGTCTGCATTTTGACGGCGATGCATTTCGCAGCGGCATTGCTGCCGTTGCCCGTCGTCGTCGATGCTCTTTCGACCTTATCGTTCGTGCCCCCGCGTCTCTCGTTCCTCTTTGCGCCTGACGCCGCTATGGGGGCTTTCGCCAGCGCCACTGCAGCTGGGGTTGACGAACACGACATCATCAAACTTCGGAGCGGCGTCGGGCAGGCGTGGTGGACTCTTGTTACTTACGCCTTGCTGCACGGCAGCTGGATGCATTTGGCCACGAACTGTCTCGCTCTAGCGGTCTTCGGCAGCCCAGTGGCGCGGCGTTTCGGCACAAGCGGTTTCTTGGCGTTTTTTGCGGTCGCAGTGATCGCAGGGGCGCTCGCATATTTCCTCTTTCATCCATTCGACATAGCGCCAGTCATCGGCGCGTCGGCGGCGGTTTCGGCGGCTGCGGCGGCGAGTGCGCGAATCGTTTTCGCTCCAGGCGGCCCATTCGGAGAATCGACTCTCGCGCTAACGCATCGAGCGGCCGACGGCCAGACAAGAGCGCCGACGCTGTCAGATATGCTTACCAACCGCGCGGCTGTTGGTTTTCTCGGATTTTGGTTTAGCGCGACGTTGCTGTCGGGCTTGTTTCCACAAGCGAACGGAATCTCGAACCATATCGCCTGGGAAGCGCACGTTGGGGGATTTTTGGCTGGACTGTTGCTGTTCGATCTGTTCGACCGATCGGCGGTCACGGCGCTGTGCGAGCCCGAAAGGAAGTCGAGGGAAGACGCGTTTGCCGCCGCTCCCCGAATCAATGATTTTCAACAGTTCGGCAAGGAACAACGCGAGGCGCTGTCCACGCCGCCTTCTTCTCTTGCCAAAACTTGGCAAGAGATGGTCGAAGAAACGACCGGATACTCGAAAGAGTCGTTCGAGACGAGCTCCGTCGTTTTTGAAAAGCTACTCGGCGCCAAGTCAATCGAGAACACGCTCCAGATTCAATCAGATTACGCCGAGGCTTCCTATCGCAGGTTCTTCGAATATTCAACAAAGCTGGGTAAACTTTACTGCGGCTTATCAAAGGCGCCCTTAACAATCTCCGCTGCGACCGCTGCACCTCCAAGTTCGAGGAAGCTATCACGCCCGACTCGAACAGGACGGCCTTTCACGGTTCCAGCTCGGGCTTATAGATGATGATGTCCATTATCATATAGTCGGAGGAGAAGCCCCATGGCCTACGGCAAGCTCAGTGAGGACGAACTCAAAGCAGCAATCGCGCAAACTAAGGAGGCCATCCAACGGGGTCAGGACCTTCTGAAAACGGTTTCCGAGAAGCCGACGACCAAGGGGCTTGAACTGGTCGCGGCTTCCACGCCGCTTCTCATCGAAAAGCTGGAGGACGATCTTGCGAAGCTGGAAAAGGCGCTGGCGAAGAAGGCCAACACATGAACCAGCTTGTGCCCGTCAGCGCCCAGTTCCGCGCTCGTCGTAACCCTGAGGCAAGCGATGCGAAGATCGGGACGCTTCGCGCGCTACGCAGGCTTGGGCCACCCGCCCAGCTTTAGCGATCAGCGTGCCGCGTATCGTAACGGGCAATTTCACCTTGTTCGCGTTCATTGACTTGCCTCAAAATGTAAATAAGCCCAAGGCGGCGTGAACCTCGGCTTGGGTGGCTGTCGTCAGATCGCGAGCATGAGCAGTCCCGCTGCGCAGGATGTCCAGCACGTAGCCTGGATCGCGTTCCAGCGCTTTACGGCGTTCGCGAATTGGTCCGATGACTTCGCGTAGCACGGTCGCGAGGCGGCACTTAACCGTCATGTCGCCGAGACCGCCACGGCGATAGTGAGCCTTAAGGTCGGCCACCGCGTCACGGTCGCTATCGAACGCGTCCAGGTTTGTGAACACCACATTTCCATCGGCACGGCCCCGATCGCTCGCCCGAATATGATCCGGGTCAGTGTACATTCGATGCAACCGCGTCAGTAATCTCCGCATCTGATGCAGATAAGGGAATGGCATTTCCTTGGGACTTGCTCATCTTGGCCTTTCCATCGGAGCCTGGAAGGCGCCCTACAGTTGGAATCAAGGCGCGCGCCTCGGGGAATATAGCGTGGCCGACTTGCCGGTTGATGAGACGGACGATCTCGTTTGTCTGTTCGATGATTGGAGCCTGGTCTTCTCCAACAGGCACCATGGTTGCCTTGAAGGCGGTAATATCGGCTGCTTGGGCTGCCGGATAGCACAGAAAACCCGCCGGAATGTCGCGGCCGAAGCCACGGGCTTGGATTTCGTCCTTGATCGTCGGATTTCGTTCAAGGCGCGCGACGGTGACGAAGTTCAAGTAAAGCATAGTCAACTCGGCCAGCGCGGGCAGCGCGGATTGGACGCAGATGATCGTGACGCTCGGATCAATGCCGACAGCGAGATAATCCAGCGCGACTTCAAGCACGTTGCGTCGGACCTTGGCCGGGTCGTGGGCGTTGTCGGTGAGGGCTTGGGCGTCGGCGAGGAGAAGATATTGGCGATGATTATGCTGGAGCGTGACGCGATTGCGGAGCGATCCGACATAATGGCCGAGATGAAGTGGACCAGTCGTGCGATCGCCGGTCAGGATGACAGGGCTTTCGTTGGTCAGGGGCGTCGTGGACATTGGTTCTCCTTGAAGGAGCCGCCGCAATGTCAGACGCTCGGGGAAACCGTGCCTGCCAAAGACGGCGGCATCGGTCGTTGCATGATGACGACGGGCCGCTCCTTAGAAGGAGCGCCACCAGCAAGTAAGGGCGGGGAAAGCGAGCGAAGTCATCAGCAGCAGATTTACTTTGCCTGGCCGTAAAAGCAATCGGCTGGTGTCGGGACTGGTCAACTTGGTGCAAATTTAAGAAAAATGCACCACGCGGAATCATCGAGAAAATAGGGCGAAAGCGTGGATTCTGACCCTCAAAAAAGAACGATGCGTCGGTGCGCTGCGCGCCTTTGCGAATGGGACCTGTGCGCATTATAAGCGGCCCGAGGAAGGAAGAAAGATGCGGCAGGCGAAACAGGGAAATGGCCGCGCCTTGACGCGCGTTGGACTGCGGGAAGCTGTCTACAACTGCCGCGCGGGGCTGTCGCGCGCGGAGGCTAGCGAAATATGCGAGGCGGTTATCGACGAGATATGCGCGGCGCTGGCGCAGGGCGAACCCGTGCAATTGCGCGGCTTCGGCAGTTTCAACATCCGCGCGAAGCGCGGGCGGATCGGGCGCAACCCCAGGACTGGTGTCGAAGCGCCGATCACACCGCGCAGGGTTCTAACCTTCAAGCCGTCGCCATTCCTCGTCGCCCGGCTCAATCGCGAGACCGTCGCTGGCAGGGAGGAGGAGCGCGAATGTTCGAAAGGTTCCAGCGCCTATGCCGAACGGCTCACCTGAAAGCCGCGCCTGCGCGAGATACGTCATGGTTCGACGTGCATTACCGAGCCGGGCGCTTTTTGAGCGTCGAGACAGCGCAGCGGCTTTCTCTCATCTGGAGCACGAAAAATGCCCGCAAGGATCACTGCAAATCGCATCAAGCTGAAACGGGCCTATGAACGCCCCTCGGACGAAGACGGGGTTCGCGTGCTGGTTGAGCGCCTATGGCCGCGCGGCCTCAAAAAAGCGGATGCGGTGATCGCCAAATGGGCGAAGGAAATCGCCACGAGCACTGATTTGCGAAAATGGTTCGGGCATGATCTAACAGTCCTGCAATGCCGGTGTGTATTGTATTTTACATAAGCTTGTGTGCCCGTTTCTTTTAAGCTAGAAACGTTTTCTGGATAATTGTTTCAAGTCCCGACATTGCGTCGTGCCCCACATGGGAGCGCATTATGAACCCACATCCAGTTTCAGTGCCGCCGCACCACGAAGCCGTCGAGCATTTTGAGGACGCGGCGAGAAAGCTCCGGGAACGCTTCAGGTCATACGTTTCAGAAGCATTGCCGGGTTTTGCGCGCCGATTGTTCGAACGAGAATGGCAAGAGGTTGCCAATCTAGAGAATATTGACTCCATTCCGCCATTGGCCCTCGCGTATCTGACGAGTTGTGAACGGTGCGTATATGATGTGCTCAATAAGAATCACGAAGGCGCTGCGAGCGCACACTTTGAAAAATGTGTCAGCGAAGCAGCGAATGATATTAGGGCGAAAGTCATCGCCTCATGGAGGTATGAGGGCGACGTCCTAAGAATCCCGGGGAAACGCACGGCATAGGGGGTCGGTGATTCGCATTGTCCGATCGTCGACAATGCCGCCGCGAAATGGGATTGACAGGCGGCAACATCAGAAGTTCGAAAACTTTTCCCTCGCTCTTTGTTGCCGGCGAGCGTCGCTTCGCACCTCGCAAATCAGTAACCCTTTTTGGTTTCTGATTGAGCAGCCGTCGGCCATTTTTCCGTGAAACAAAACATTGTTTAGGGCGCCGCGCGCGTAGGACACGGCGGCGTCAGCCGTTTGGATATTTCTCTTTTCGGTCGCGAGTGTTATGCGCTCGTTGTCAGGCGATTCGCGAAAAAACTCAAAGACTACAACCACCAGTACCCCCGTGCTCTGCGACAGGATTGCAACGCTAGCAGCACGCTGAGATGCGCGTCTACCTTCTTTTACTGCCGGAAAAGGCTGCGATCGAGCCTTCGACCCTGCCAGCGTTCGTGGGGTTCTTTTTGCGAGGAAAGACGCGCAACGTCGGAACGTTCGAAGGTTTCGGCCTCGACGCGGTACGTGGTGCAGTGCACCCTGGTAATGCTCATAAACTAGTTTCTCCCTCCTTGACTGATGGCTTCCGTTCAATCGAGCGGGAAACCATCTTTTTGTAATATAACGGTAATCTACGGGTTGAGAGCGACTGGCAGCGCAAAAATTTGACTTGACGCCCTTTCGGTTGCAGCGCAGCATATCTATGTTTCATGGCGGTCGATGGCTTCCCGTTCTATCGAGCGGGAGGCCATCTTTTCCGCCACCCTTAGAGCCGATCCTTAAAGAAGTTGAGTCGAAAGAGTCGGTTGTGAATCCCTTGCGAGGCGCAAGGATGGACGCTACGCCGGGCGTGCGCGGCTGGCTGTCGTGTCGGACCGGAGCGCGGAACAGCTCTGCGGCTTCGTCGAAAGCGCCGTCGAGCCGGGAACGCTCACGGTGACGGACGATTGGAGCGCCTACGCCAGCCTGCGAAAGCGCGGCTACGACCATCACGCCATCGCCGAGTGCGGCGATCCGGAAGTCTCCGAAGAATTTCTGCCCATCATCCATCTCGTCTTCTCGAACTTGAAGACCTGGCTCAGCAGCACTCATCACGGCGTCAGCGCGAAGCATCTGCAAGCCTACCTCAACGAGTTCACCTTCCGCTTCAATCGGCGCTTCTACCCCTTCAACGCTTTTCGCTCGTTGCTCGGGATCGCCGGTGAAGTCGACGCGCCGACATTCGACGCGCTTTATTCAGGAGAGTGGCGACACCCTACATCTAGTGGGTGTATGCCTTAACCGGATAGGCACGGAATATTCTCAAAGGTTGCGCCCGCTCGCAGAAGAAAATGGCGACCATGACGAAGCAAATCGTTCTCGCGACTTTCGGCACGCTTGGGGATATTTATCCCTTTATCGCAGTCGCTCTGGCGTTGCAGGCGCGGGGCTTCGAGCCAATAATAGCCGCTCCTGAAATCTATGCGAAAACGATTCGCAGCGAAGGCGTTGCCTTTTCGGCGATGCGCCCCGACGACAAGGATATTACTGCTGCGCTTGGTGTCGACCATCGCGGGCTATACCGGTTAATGCTGAAAAATCCGCATTTCATTTTGGACGAGATATACCTCCGTTTTTTGCGTGAAACCTATGAGGATGTGCTCCGCGCATGCGCGGGCGCTCACATTATTTTAGCTCATAATTTTCTGCTCGGCGCGCATCAAGCCGCCGAAAAAAGTGGTCTGCCCTACGCCCGTATCGCGCTCGCGCCCATCTTTCTTCAGTCGGCGGTGGCGCCTTCGGTTACGCCGCCCGCCCCATATTTCGCGGAGCCAAAGTCCTCCGCGACCTTATGTTATAATCAGATGGTCAGGGCATTCGTGCGTTTAAGCGTCAACATGCGCATGGGACGCTTACGAAGATTTCGCAAAGAAATCGGCCTTCCGCCGACGCGCGAGGATTTTTTCCTTGATTTCGGAGGGGAGAATAAGGCGAAGGCATATTTCGGCTTGTTCTCGCCGCATTTCGCACCTGCGCAGCCTGACCAACCCAAAAATTTAGAGGTAATCGGGTTTCCTTTTTGCAAGCCCTTGAGCATTGAGCGGCGTACCATGAGCGGCGCGTTGCATTCATTTTTATCGGCGGGGCCTCCACCCGTTATTTTCACTTTGGGGTCTTTTTTGCCAGAAATTTCTGCTGATTTTTTTGATCGGAGCATTCGCGCAGTGCGCGATCTCGGCCTGCGAGCTGTTCTGTTGGCGGGCGTGGGTAACGCTGCTCGTCTAGTGTCTTTCGCAGGCTCGACTGCATACGTTTGCGAGAGCGCGCCGCACGCGCTATTGTTTCCGAAAGGTCTTTGCATTGTTCACCATGGCGGAATAGGTACGACGGCGGAAGCCTTATACGCAGGAAAACCGCAAATCGTTGTTCCGTTCTTCGGGGATCAGGTCGATCACGGCGAACGCATTAGCCGGCTCGGCCTCGGTTTTACCATACCACTTCGAAACTATACTGAGCAGCGAGTCACCAAGGCGCTACAAGAGCTAATCTCAGGAACCTATTCCGATAACGCAAAGCGGTTTTCGCAACTTATCGAGGCGGAAAGAAGCGTGGAGAGAATCGCTGACTGGGTCGAACGTATTTCATGAAGTGCAGCGCGACGGCGATTGCTTCGCAGTCTTTCAGGAAGGGAAAGTCGGGGCATCGCGGAATGTGTTTCAAAATGCGCTCGAGGCGATTTCGAGAATTCAATTGGCTTTCGTAAAGGTGTGAAATAGTTCCCTGCGGTTCGTTGAGCTGAGGCCAGGACCTATCCGAGAGAGGGAAAAAAGTGTCGACCCTGTCTATCGCTGGATCGTGGGTTGTTGTCACTGGTGACTCGTCGGGGTTGGGGAGGGCAGCGGCCTTGTGCCTCGCGGGTTCTTACGGAGGCAAACCCATTTTGGTCGGCAGACGTATGAGCGCTCTGCTCGACTTACAATCCGAACTCGCATCCCGTTTCGGAGTCGTCAGCGAGGTCGTCGCGGCTGACCAAAGCACGGAAGACGGGCGAGCACGGATCGCTGCCAAGGTTGAGGAGCTCGATGCGATAGCGGCCTTGCTCGCGGCAGGGGTGACCAGCGTTGGTCAGTTCGATGTAAATAAGATCTCAGACTATCATAGTTTGATCGAGACCAACGTTCTCGGTTTCACAGACCTACTGGCGTGCATCGTGAACATCTTCAAACGCCGTCGATCCGAGACGGCAATTCTCGCAATCTCCAGTTTAGGAGCCGAGACTTCGCTGCCTTATCAAGCGGTTTACGGTGCCTCGAAGGCCTATATCACCACGCTCATTCAGGCACTTTCCGTCGAACTGAGAGGGGCGGGCGTGAGTGTCGGCACATTCGTACCAGGCGGCATTGATACGGCTATGGCGGCCCATAGCGATCTGCGGTGGGGGCGGATGGGGCTGATGGACGCGGATCGCTGCGCGGCATTGGCGGTCGAAGCACTGGTGAGGCAGCGTCGCATGACGGTACCTGGCTTGGGAAACGGTCTAGCCTATCTTGCCAGTCGTACACTTCCGCGCCACCTCGTGGGGCGAGTCGCTGCACTTCCTTATCGGCGACCTGAATGACGGCCTGTCGGATTGTCAAATATCATGTCTAGAGCTTGCAGATGAACTCGTACGGCGTGTGGTCAGCTCCGATGTCGAGGGCGCGGCGATCGGCCGAGCGGAATTATCCGCCAGCGGATCGGCTATTTTGTCAGAAGCTGGACGCCTCCAATAACCCTGTTTTCTGGGGTCGAAAGCGCGGCATGACGCGGACCGACGTCTTCGCGCAGGGTGACATATGGCCTTGCTGCGTCCTGTGCGTCCTTGCTTGGTGAGCGGCGGCATTCCCGTCGCTCATATTCCTTACGCGGGTGCGCCTCGCTCGTGCAGCCAGACGAAGCGGCGCATGTTGTAGGCGAGATTGGCGAGCCCGATCTTGAGCCGCGCCCGCGCCAGGCCGATGGTTCGAACGAACAGGCCCATCAGCCCCTTCTGATGCGCGAACACATGCTCGACGGCGCTACGCACTTTCGACTTCTGCGCATTGGCGAAGCGCGTGCGCTCCGGCATCGCCTTGCCCTTGGGCTTCTTGCGATGAATGCGCGAGACGAAGCCGCGCCGCGACAGCATCGCTTCATTCTTCGCCGAGCGATACGCCGTATCTGCATAGACTTGGCTCGCTGTGTTGGCGCGGTCGAGAACATCCTCGAGCCTTGCGCCGTCATGCGCGGCGGAGTGTGTCGCCGTCCATTTGCGGATCAGCCCATGCGCCCGGTCGATCGACACATGGTTCTTGTATCCGAAGGCGGGGATGGCGAGATCGACCGGCGGAACCGAGCCATCCTCCCGCACTTTGGCTTTCGTGTATTTGACCGTCCAGCGCGCATCGCGATCTTTCTGCGCGAGCTTCGCCGGCTTGTCCTTCCAGCCCTCTGGAATGCGGCCTTCCTTGATCGCCTGCTTCTCGCCGTTCGTATTGCGCTGCTTGGGCGCGGCGACAATCGTGGCGTCGACGATCTGGCCCGACATCGCGAGAAAGCCGGCCTCGCGCAGCGCTGCGTCAAACTGCTCGAACAAGACGTCGGCCGCATTCGCCTTCTTCAGCGCCTCGCGGAATGTCCAGATCGTATTGGCGTCGGGAACCGCGTCTGCCAAACCCAATCCGAGAAAGCGCATGAACGACAGGCGGTCCTTGATCAGATATTCGCAGCGCTCGTCCGACAGCGAATGCATTGCTTGCAGGATCAGCACCTTGAACATGAACACATGATCGAACGGCGGACGCCCACCCTTGGAGCGATCGGCACGCGGCACTGCCGCCTCCAGCGCCGCCCGGAACATCTCAAAATCGACCAGCGCCTTCACGCGCTCAAGGTCGTCGCCCTTGGCCGACAGCTCCGCCAGCCGTTCGTCGACGTCGAAAAATCCGGGCGTTCCCTTCGCCATAGCCGCGGTCCCCTTGCGACATGACCAAGTGAATCAACTCAACGCCGATTTGGCCAGAGGTTTTTGGAGGCGTCCAGCTTGCGATAACCACCGCGCATGAGTGCTATTCCGCCTTTCACAAGACGAATCGTCATGGCGCGCAGCGAGGAGGTCTTCCAAGGTTCACGAGTCAGTCGTTCCTGACCGAATAATTGCTGTGCGATGTCGCGATAGGACGCGTTGGCGAGATGTCCGTCGAGCGCACGAAGCATTTCGGATGTCCGCCTATCGTCGATCTGCGTTCGTGCCGGCGGATGATCCGTCTATATGCCGGAGAAAGCGCAAGGTTGCGGCGGAGCGCGTCTGCGTCGACTTATCGACGGGGATAAGAGCGGAAAGCGCGGCGCCTGGGGCAGGAGGGCCGGGCGGATCTGCTTTGCGCTCAACATCAGACGTCCGATTGGGGCCTAAAAGAATGATTTTCAACTCATCGCGGGTCATCGTTTCAATTTCCGGTCCACGCCGGGACCCAATGGAACGGCGTTGTGGATTGTCAGGTTCTGACGGTCGAACCTCACAAACGACTTTCATACAGCTGGAATTCATCCGATGCGGACGCGGCGAATGGCATGCCGCTGACGCCGACAAAGTCAGGCGTCCTCTTGCGAATGGAGCAAACCGGCTTCCGGCCCGAAGACGAAGACTTTTTCCGAGGCGCGAATTACGGGTGGCAAAAAATGCTCAGCGGCCTCGAGCAGGTATTGGCGCGGATAGGTTGAAGTCTGCCGGCGCAATTCAACGCCAGGCGCTGTTAGGGCGTTTTAGCGTCGGTATCCGCGTATGGCGGCAGGATAAAGCGCATTGGGGAAACAGCGGGATGAGCTTGTCGTATCGCACGACGATCATGCGACTGATTTTCCTATGACCGATCGGGGGCAAGAAATTCGAGGGTGGTGATCCAATGATTCCGTCGGAGCACATCGATCGGCTGATCGCAGATCTCACGGACTGGCGCGGCAAAACATTGGCGAGCATTCGCAAAATCATCCTCGAAGCTGACCGGGAGATCGTCGAGGAATGGAAATGGATGGGAAGCCCGGCATGGTCGCGCGACGGAATTGTCGCCTTCGCCGACGCCCACAAAGGGAAGGTGAAGCTTACCTTCGCTCATGGGGCGAGCCTCTCAGATCCCCACAAGCTCTTCAATGCAGGCCTCGAAGGCAATGCGAGACGAGCGATCGATTTTTTCGAGGGCGATAAAATCAATGAACGTGCATTAGAAAAGCTCGTCCTCGCCGCTATCGACTACAACCAGAGCAAACCGAAGAGAAAAGCGCCTGCGAGCGCGAAAGCGAAGGCTCCGCCGATAGCGGGCGCGAACGCCAAGCCAATCAAAGTGCGATAAGGCGAGAAGATCGCGGTCGTTCTTTTAGGCGGCAACCGGCAAACCAGCGACGCCGAACATGGCGTGCCAGGAACACATGCATTCATTGCGCGCAGAGCCCCGAAGCGGGCGCTTTGAAGGTTGTCGACCTCGCTACTCTGTGATACAGAGTCCTCTGTCAACAGGAGACAGCCATGGAAGACGCCCGTGGGCAGGCGACAGACGCGCTTGCAGAGATTGTTGTTGTCGAGCGGCGAACCAGGGCGGCGGTCGCGTATCGTCGCGCCAGCGCTTTCCTCATCCTCTGGGGCGCTCTGGTCGCAATCGGCGCAGGACTGAATCAAATATTCTCGGACCGATCCGAGGTCATCTGGTATGGCGTCGACGCTATCGGACTTGTCGGAACTTGCGTGATTGCGTTGCGTCGCGCGCGCGATGGGGCGCTTGATCGCACGGGTTGGGAAATCATTGCAAGTTTCTTCGTCCTCGGCGCCTATGGCGTCGCCTGGTCGCATCTGCTCGCTCCGGCGGGACATGACCGCCTCGCGGTCTTTTGGTCAACGCTGATGATGATGGGATATGCCGTGGCAGGCCTCTGGCGGGGCCCGCTCTTCGCCGTTTGCGGTCTTATAGGCACAGTGTTGAGCTTCACCGCCTTCTTTTTCGCTGGCCCCTGGCTGCATCTCTGGATTGGCGCGATCTACGCCTTTGGCTTCGTGCTTGGCGGCTTGTGGCTCGATCGTCTTGGCGCCGGCGAGTGATGAAGCCCAACGAAATCATCCATCAATCCACCCGCCTGCGCATCATGGCCGCCCTCAACGTGATGGAGCCGAAGAGTTGGCTCGAATTCACCCGGCTGCGGGCGCTGGCCCAGGCGACTGACGGCAATTTGGGGGCGCATCTCGAAACGCTTGCGCAGGCCGGATACGTCGCGATCGACAAACAGTTTGTCGGCAAGAAGCCGCAAACCCGTGTCCGGGCGACGAGCGCCGGGCGGCGCGCCTTCGCGATGCATGTCGCTTACCTGCGCGTTCTGCTCGATGAGCCTGTCTCGGCGCATCAGGAAAGATGAGCGGCGCGCGCCTTGTGATGTCGCCGTTCGAAATTCCGCAACATTGGAGGCGGTCATGGCGAAACACCCCGTTTGCCCATGGTGGATCGGCTATTTGCTCGCAAGTCCCGTCCGTAAGTTTCTGCAGGATCCGGTCCACATTCTTTCGCCCTATGTCCGCGCCGGGATGACCGTGCTTGAGCCCGGTCCCGGCGTTGGCTTTTTCACGCTTGAAATCGCTCGCCTCGTTGGCCCTTCAGGGCGCGTTGTCGCGGTGGACGTTCAGCCTCAAATGATCGAGGGTTTGAAGCGCCGCGCGAGAAAGGCGGGCCTCTTCGACCGTATCGACGCACGTGTGGCGCACGACGAATCGATGAACCTCGATGATCTCGATCGAGCGATCGATTTCACATTCGCTTTCGCCGTCGTTCACGAAACGCCTTCGACCGACAACTTTTTCGCCGAGGCATCGCGCGCCATGAAAAGAGGCGCCGCGCTGCTGCTCGCCGAACCGTCCGGTCATGTCGGTGAAACGGAGTTCAACGAACAACTTGCCGCCGCCGCAGCACATGACCTGAAGGTCGCCAATCGTATATCTCTAAAGCGCTGTCATAGCGCTCTGTTACAGAAACTGTGATGGCCAACGGCGCGGCGCTCGTAAGGATCGGAATTTCGCCCGAGCATGGAAGAACCGCGCTTCGCTAAATGGATTGTCTCGAAAGGAGGAACGCAATGCCTCGTCACGCCCTCATTCCCTGCCTTCGCTATAAGGACGCGCCGGCCGCGATCGAATTCCTTTGCACTGCTTTCGGCTTCGAGCGCCATGCGGTTTACGTCGATGAAGCTGACCCGAAGATCGTGCATCACGCGCAGCTCATGCTCGACGGCAATATGATCATGCTCGGCAGCGATCGGCGCAGCGACACGAAAGACCTATTCAAGTGGAAGACGCCCGAGGAGGCGGGCGGGATCACGATGTGCGTCTGCGCGGTGATCGACGATCCGGACGCGCACGCAGCGCGCGCCAGGGCCGCCGGCGCGCGCATCATCAGAGAGCCATATGACAATCAGGGCTATCCCGGGCGCGCCTATGATGTCTGGGACAGCGAGGGCAACGTATGGAATTTTGGAAGCTATGATCCCTTCGCCGCCTGACGGCCCGACACAATAGGCACTTTCCTTCTCCAGCAAAGATGCAGCGATGAACCCGGTCAATATATTATGCAAGGCATGCGCCGGCTTGGCGTTCGCAGCCTGTCTTTGCGCTTTGACTGCTGCGGGCGCGGGCGCAGGAGAGGAGTCATCAACCGATTCGAGCGGACCGATTGCAGCGTCTGAATTTGTCGACATTGACTGCGCGCGGCTCTATGTCGAAACACGTGGCGACAGGGCGGATGCGCCGCTTCTAGTTTGGCTTCACGGCGGCCCCGGCGGGACGGAGCGACCGCTGTTTCGCTATTTCAACAGCGATCTCGAACGTCGCTTCCTCGTCGTCTATTACGATCAGCGTGGCGCGGGGCGGTCATTCGATCCCGATGCGCCCGCGGCGTCACTCACTATCGCTCAACATGTCACGGATCTTGACCGGCTCATCGAGCATCTGCGGCGGCGACCTGGCCGCAATCGCATTCTGCTAGTCGGTCATTCCTGGGGCGCGGCCCTTGGTATGCTTTACGCGAAGGCTCATCCCGACAAGATTTCTGGTCTTATTGCCGTGGCGCCGGTCATTTCCTTCAGTGAACAGCACAGACGCGAATATGCCTATGATTTGCAGGAAGCAACAAGGCGCGGCGACGAAGACGTTCTGCGCGATCTGCGCGAGATCGGACCGCCGCCTTATTTGACGCCTGGGCCGATGATGCGCCTCCAGCGCGTCACCGAGCGTTACCGCGGCGTCGAGTTTCAAACGCACAACCACGCGGCGATCGTCGCGCGCTCGATGCTCAACGGGCTCGTCACGCCCTGGGAGCTATTCCGCATCGTGCAGGGCAACCGTCGTTCACTGGAAGCCATGCACCAGGAGTTGCTCGCCTTTGACATGCGCCGCGAGGTCGCCAGCTTCCAGACGCCGATCGTCGTCTTTCTTGGCCGCCATGACCGCCATGTCGACGCCAATCTGGCGGCTGAGTATTTTCAAACCCTGCAAGCGCCACAAAAAGAAATCATCTGGTTCGAACAATCCGCGCACGATATTCCTTTCGATGAGCCGCAACACTTTAACGAGCGTATCGTCGAGATAACGCAGCGTCTGAAGATATTGCCGGAAGCGCGGTAAGACTCGGATATTGGGGCATCACATTTTGCGATCACGCGGCGCGCAATTCGGCGCGCGCCGCCGTTTCAATTCCCGCGATCCAGCCGCTGATTGCATGCCCGATCGAGGACGGTTGATCTTCCTGAAGGTAATGCAAACCCCGACCAAGATTGAGCGCACGACATCCTTTCAACGTCACGGCGAAGCTTTCGGCGAAGGCGGGCGTCACAAGCGCGCCCGGTTCGCCAAACAACAAAAGCTTTGGATAGGTCGACGCTGCTAGAGCCAGGTGCGCGGCGGCAAGCGTTCGCCAGACGTCTCCTGGTTCGCCCATGATCGGTAGTTCGCGTGGCAGAGCGAGTATCGGACGGCGACTTTCAGCAGTCGGGAAGGGCGCGCGATAGGCGTCCATCTCTTCTTCGCTCAGCGTTCTCACGATCGATCCCGGCAGCACGCGCTCGATGAAGGCGTTACCGTCGAGAACCATCTTTTCGCCTTCGCCCGGCGTTCTGAACTTCCTGAATGTTTCGCGCGCGGCGGGCGTCTGGTGGAACTCGTCCCAATTCGCCATCGGCCGGATGAATTCCATGAAGACGAGACCACGCACAAAGTCCGGCCGCCGCGCAGCCAAGTGGAATGCGAGCGCCGTGCCCCAGTCCTGCGCGACGAGATAGGCCGAAGCGATCCGCAGCTCATCGATAAACGCGTCGAGATAACGAACATGATCGGCGAATCGATAGCCGATGTCCGGTTTTCCCGACTGACCGAAGCCGATCATATCCGGCGCGATCACATGCGCGACTGGCGCGACAAGCGGCAAAATGTTTCGCCAGATATAGGACGACGTAGGATTGCCATGGAGAAGCAAGGCGACAGGCGCGTCCGGCTCGCCTCCTTCCCGATAGGCGATTGTCGAGTCGAGCGTGCGAAGGCGTCGGTTGACGATTTCCGGGCGTGTGTTCATGACGGCTCCTTGAAGACGGTTTGGAAGAAGATCGTCTTGAAGCGCTCGAGCGCCGCCGGACTGCGCTCGACCTTCATGCGCAAAATGGCGCCCTGCCAAGAGGCAAGCAGGAATTCAGCGAGTTCCGTCGCGTCGAAATCCGAGGCGATTTCGCCTTTCTCCTGCGCCGCGGCGATGCAGGCGGCAAAGGGCGTCCGCCATTCCTCGAAAATCGCCGCAAGGCGCGTCCGCAGCGTCTCGCTGCTCGCGGAAGCTTCGAGACTGAGATCGCCGATCAGACAGCCGCGGCTCCAGGCGTCGCCCTCTAGCCGATCGGTGATAATATCGAGATAGCGTCGCAGACGCGCGCGCGGCGATAGACTCGCATCGTCGAGCGCCTCGGCGACAAGCCGCCTCACATGCGCGAAATAGCGGTCGAGCACCTCGCAGGCGAAAGCTTCCTTGGATCGGAAGTGATTGGTGAACGACCCCTGCGGCGCGCCTGCAGCAGCGGCAATGTCACGCACGCTGGCGCCGTTATAACCGGCGCCGAACATAACCTTGAGGCCAGCATCCAGAATGGCGTCGCGAAGAGAGGGCTTTGGCATGACGGAATAATACGTACGAACGTATTATTGTCAACCCATGGTCCTTAGCGCCAAACGAGGGCGTGAAATGCGCGTCGATTCAACGTGCAAAATGGCCTGCGCCCGACGGGAGGTCGTGGCGTCAGGCCGATGTCGGAAACGCCATTGGCTGCTCGTCTTCAAAAAAGGGGGGGCGTAGCTTTCGCAGCGTCGCGGGAGCGGGCGCCAACCATCTGGCGGAAGGAGGACGACGTCGACATTGTTGCCGATGGCGGCGCCGCGGCCGTCGAACGTCGCAAAGGTGCGGCGGTAGAGGCGCAGCTTGTCGCCAGTGGCGATGGGCAGATCGAAAAACTCCGCCTTGTCGCCTCTGTAGTAGACGGCTTTGTGGATCGTTTCGTCGCCGCCGATCAGTCCTCTCTGTTTGAGGCGCACGCGGATGGCTTGGCTGACGTCGTCCGCCTCCGCATTGGTGAGCGTCGTGATCGTGACGCCGAGAGCCTTGTCGATCGTTCGCAGATTGGCGGTTCGCTCGATGTAGAAGTCGGCGATCTGCCCGACGACCTGATCGTAATCGCCGTCGCGGAGGCGCGCGGTTCCGCGTCCTGGCGTTTCATGTCGAGCGCTTCCTGGGCGCGTCCCTCGCGGAAGAGCAAAGCGATTTCGCGATCGCGCCGATCGATCTGCCTCACGGCCGAGAGGATTTCCGGCAAGGCCGATTTCGGCAAGACGCGGCGCAACAGCTCGATCGTATCGCCCGCCTCGATCGATTGACACTATTCCCGGTCGCCCAGCATCTTGATGGTCATGCCGGTGGCGGCCTGCAGCTCGAGCAGTTTCAGCATGGGTTGCGGGCCGATCTGGCTGACTTCGTCGATCACGAGCACCGTCTTGCGGTCGGGACAAAATTCTCCCCGCTCGATAGCCTTCAGGAACGGATGCAGGGCGGAGGTCTCGGCGATGTCGGCGTCCTTGAGGGCGTCCGCCTGCCTCCAGGCGGTGGAGACGCCGACGATTCTGCGTCCATCCGCTTTCCAGGCGGAGACGAGCGGGCGCAACAGCGTGGTCTTGCCGGAGCCGGCGACGCCAGTGAGCAGTGTGAGGCGGCTTCCGCGTCCCATCGCGTAGATGGCCGCGGTCTGCTCTTCGGTGAAGGCGATGTCGTCGTCCTTGCTGGCGGCGCGCATGGCGTCGCGGATCGCCTCGACGGGGAGCGCGCCCGACCTGTCGGCGCTGGCGCGTTGCGCGTGAGCGCAGAGATTTTGCTCGATCTCGACCTGCCGGGCGAACGACCTGATGTGGTCGCATGCGATCCATGATTATCTGCTTGGCGAACCCGACCGTCAGAGCGATTTGATGGCCTGGAACGCAGACGGCACACGTCTGCCCGCGCGTATGCATGAACAATATTTACGTTACCTGTTCCTCAATAATGACCTCGCGGAAGGGCGCTTTTTGGTGGGCGGCGAGCCGGTGGCGCTGCCCGACATTCCCCTGCCGATTTTCATGGTTGGGACAGAGGCCGATCACATTGCGCCTTGGCGTTCGGTGCATCGACTACACCTGTTAAACGACGGCGAGTTGACCTTTGTGCTGACCTGTGGTGGCCATAACGCCGGCATCGTCTGCGAACCGGGCCATCCGCGTCGCCACTTCCGCATTCATCGCCGCGAGGCGGGCGGTCGCTACATCAGCCCAGACGCCTGGCTGAAAGTCGCCGAGCTGCGCGAGGGGTCATGGTGGCTGGCCTGGAGCGACTGGCTGGATCAGCATTCGGGGGAAAGGATCACTCCACGGCCGATGGGCGCTGCCGCCTTTCCTCCGATCGAAGATGCGCCCGGACGTTATGTCCGTCAAACTTGGTGTTCGCCAGCTTCGCGGAGTTGCAATCGTAAAATGCGTGCAATGGGCTACGCCACTTTGTGAATTTCACGAATTTTGGAAGGGGTGAAACCATCGTTTTCAGCACGACAACCGTACGCTATGCGATTTGACAGCACCGAAACGAAGAACCGATCAGGCGCAGTTCTGTATTCTGAGAGGCTATTGAAAGGCGCTAAGGCAAACCATGGAAAAGGCATCGGGTGTTTGGATTGTGATCTCAGCACGTAGCCCTTGGCTGTCGCCTCTGTTGCGCAGTCTCAGCGTCGAGCCGCTCCGTCTGATCGCCAGATCAACTATGGCCAGCCCGAGACCGCTGCCTGACGCGCTCTTGTGGCGGCCGCGGAAAAAGCGTTGCGTGACGAGCGGCAATTCATCCTGCG
>NZ_JAMRYX010000086.1 GCF_024448135.1 Methylocystis suflitae | reverse complement strand
TTCCTCAAGCGCGGGCGCTTTGGCGGCGTCTCCATCCGCCGGGGCGGCGTCCTGCGGTTGCGGCGCGGCGCTGCCGAGAACGGGTTCAGCGGCTTCCGGAGCGGCCAAAGGCGGCGCCGTGGCCAGCGCCGGATCCTCGCTCGGCTCGACCGTGCTCCACGGCCCCAAGACCCAGGTCAGGGCCGCTAGTCCGGCGATAACCACCGCGGCCGCCGCGAAGAACAAGGCCCGACGGCCGCCTTCGCGTTCGTCCTCCGGCTCGTCGTAGAATTCTTCCTCGGTCGCATGGACCGCGCTCCAAGCTTCCTCTGCGCGCGGCGCCTGAGGAGATGGACCCGGATTGATCGCCGTATTCGATGGCGGACGCTCGAAGCCCTGAGCCGGCGCCGTTGGCGCGGGAGCATGGCCAAGGTCGCGACGCAGCAACTCTTTAAACTCGGCAAATTCAGCCATCAGCTCCTTATCGTCGCCGATATCCATCATGCCAGAACCCTTTCATTGGCCGCGCGCCAAGGACTCGGCGATGAGTCGCGCGCGGTCGCACCATCCGCGTCCAGACAAACGTTAAAATGTGGCTGTACTGCGCCGAGTTGCTTTCAGGAAATATAAACTGGTTAATTTCAGTCGCTTAGATTGCGTTGACGGCGCAGTTTACCTCCGTGCAGGCGACCATGCGGCGTAAGCTCACACGCTTGCTGGAAGATATCCAAATTAACGAAATTGACCTTTGCGCCGCGCGATTCCTAAAGTTTCGCAGGGCGCGAAGAAACGCGCTTTCTTCTCTAACGGGCTGCTGCAAGTGACCCTTTCCTATCCCCGCAAGGCGCGCCGAGCCGCGCTTTGCGCCGCCTTCGCATTGCTCGGCTCCCCGCTCTGCGCACAGCCCGCGCCATCGGGCGCCGGCGCGGCCGACGAACGCGGCCTGACGGCGCTTGAGCTCCTCGGCAAGCGCGTGTTCGAAGACGCGAGCCTGTCGCTTCCGGCGGGCGTCTCCTGCGCCTCCTGTCATGACGCGGCGACGGCCTTCCAAGGCAATAATGGTTCGAGCGTCCCTGCCGTGGCGCGGGGCTCGCTGCCAACGTCTCTGGGCAAGCGCAACACGCCGTCGATCATGTATGCGTCCTTCGCGCCGCCCTTCGAATTCATCGACGATAAGGATGAGGAGACCGGCAAGATCGAGAAAATCCCGGCTGGCGGACAGTTCTTCGACGGGCGCGCGCGCGACCTTCTCGCCCAGGTCGAAGGCCCGATGCTCGATCCGCTCGAAATGAACGCGCCGTCGAAACGCTTTATCGTCGAGACGGTGCAGGGCGGCGCGTACGCCGACCTTGCCCGCCAGGTCTATGGCCATAAAGTTTTCGCCGATCCGGACGCCGCCTTCGTGAAGCTCGCGCAAGCGGTCGTCGCCTTCGAGGCGAGCGCGCGCTTTCATCCCTTCACCTCCAAATTCGACGACTATCTGCGCGGGCAAGCGCAGTTGACGGCGCTCGAGAAGAAAGGCTTTGAGCTTTTCAAGGACCCGAAGAAAGGCAATTGCCTGGCCTGTCACGCCGGCAAGGAAGATTCGCGCAATCCGCAGGACTGGCTCTTCACCGACTTCACCTATGACGCGCTCGGCGGCCCAAGAAACAAAGCGATTCCGAGCGTGGCGAAGCCGCATTCGGCTGCCGATCTTGGCCTGTGCGCGCGACCAGGACTCGCCGAAGTCGCCCCGGCGGACTTCAAGGTCGAGAGCGTCTGCGGCGCGTTCAAGGTGCCGACCTTGCGCAACATCGCCGTCACGGGCCCCTATCTGCACAATGGCGTCTTCGACAAGCTGCGCGACGTCGTCGCCTTTTATGCGACGCGCGACACTGATCCCGGCCGCTGGTATCCCAAAGACCGGCGCGGCAAGCCGGAAAAATATGACGACCTGCCGCCCTCCGCGCATGACAACGTCAACGTCGAAGAGGTTCCCTACGATCGCAAGCCGGGGGAAAAGCCGCGGCTTTCCGAAAAAGACGTCGACGCCATCGTCGCTTTTCTCGAAACCTTGACCGATCGCCCAAAACCCTGATGCGCGTCAGCAAGACGCGCAGGCGTCGCGGCTCTTGCGCGAGACCGAGGGCGCATTAATCTACAAAAGCGGAGCTGACGGTAACGGTCAAGTCCGTGTTTGATCAAGATTATTGGGAGGGGAAACTATGATCCGCAGAACGCTCATCGCCCTCGTCTCGCTATCGGTCGCCGCGTTGTTCTCGCCGATTGCGCTCGCGCAGGAAAATCATGTCGCCGAAGCGATCACCCATACGCGCCAGGCGGTGGACGCCGGTCTGGAAGGCAAGGCCGACGGGGTCGTCGAACACGCAAAGCAAGCTTTGGAGCACGCTCAGGCCGCCCAGAAGGAAAAGTCGAACCGCTTCGTGCGCGCCGGCATCGTCCATCTGAAGCAGGCGATCAAGTTTGGCGAAAAGGGCAACGCCAAGGGCGGCGTCAAGCACGCGAAAGAGGCGCTGGCGAAACTCGACCACGCCCCGCACTAGGCGGTGGGGGCGACAGCGGCCCACGCAAGGCCGTAGCGCGCGAGCGTTGCGGCGAGCGGCGCCAGGGGACGCACGCCGCTGGTGAAATTGGCGCAGCGGGAGCCCTGGCGATCTCCCGCAGCATCGGCGCCAAAGCGCTCGCCGAGCAATTGATCCGCGCGCCGCGCGATCGCCGGCGCGGGGTCGATCCACTCGACCGGCCAGGGCGCGAGGCGTTTGAACTCGTCGACAAGCAGCGGGTAATGCGTGCAGGCGAGAACGATGGCGTCCGTGCGCCTGCCGCCGTCTTCCTGGAAACAGGGAGCAATCTCGGCGCCGATGTCGGCGTCTCTCACGCTTTCCCCATGCATGTAGTTCTCGGCGAGACTCGCCAAGCGTTTCGAGCCCACGAGGGTCACCGAGCAATGTGCGGCGAATTGCGCGATGAGGTTTTGCGTATAGTCGCGCGCCACCGTGCCCTGCGTGCCGAGCACGGAAATCAACTTTGACCGTGTGCGCTCCGCTGCCGGCTTGATCGCCGGCACCGTGCCGACGAAAGGCAAGGCGGGCCAATGCACGCGCAAATAGGGCAGAACGATCGTCGAGGCGGTGTTGCAGGCGATGACCACGATGTCCGGCGCGTGCTCGGCGATCAGCCTCTCCATCAGCTCCATCACGCGTTCGACGAGCTCCGGCTCCTTCCAGGACCCATAAGGAAAGCCGGCGTCATCCGCGCAATACACATAATCCGCGTGCGGGCGCAGCTTGACGGTCTCGGCGAAGACCGTGAGGCCGCCAAGGCCTGAGTCGAAGATGAGGAGTTTGGGCGGACGGGTCATGCTCGGCGAATCTCGGAGCCCATAGGACAAGCTTCGAGGAACAAGATCAACTGCCGGTCAGTCGAGGACAATATTTGACTGATTGTTCTAACCCGTCGAGTTTAGGGGCATCATGCGAGATATGAAACACCCTCAGGCCAGCGCTGGCGGAACTTCCGAAGAAATCACCCGGCACGGACGTCGCTTCACAGGCCGGGCGGCGGAACCTCGCGTCAAACAGACGGAGATCGATCGCGCGATCGAAGATCTCATGCGCTTTCGCGAAACCGCGCGAAAGGCGCCGCTGGCCGAGGTTTTGGGCGCGCGCCATCACGACCCTGAATAGTGACGGCCTTCGTCGTCGATGCGCAGGTCCTCGCTGGCTCCGCGCTTGCCGACGAATGCCTTCCCGCGTAATCCCGCTGCGTCGCGCTCGTCGAATAGTTCAGAACGGCAGATTGAACACCCGCGCGGGCGCGAGCGCGCCCTGAATAATTTCGCCGAAGGCGACCGGCACGCCCCCGCAAGCAGCGTAGACGACGCCCTCATGCGGCGCATCGCGGCCGCGCAAAATCACCGAGCCGCCGCGCCGCAGCCGCGCCGCCGTGTCGCGATCGACGACGACGCAAGGCAGTTCGGCCAGTCCCGCTTCGACCGACAGCAGCGCCTCTGCGGCCATGTTCTGATTTTCGATCTCGTCGAGCGTATAGGCGTCTTCCTCAAGGAAAGGTCCGACGCGGGTGCGTCTCAGCGCCGTGACATGGCCGAAACAGCCCAATAGCCGGCCGATATCGCGCGCCAGCGCGCGCACATAAGCGCCCTTGCCGCATTCCATGACGAATGTCGCGTCGTCGCCAGATGCGTCGATCAGCGTCAGCGAGCGGATCTTGACCGCTCGCGGCTTCAAATCGACCAGCTCGCCCTCGCGGGCGATGTCATAGGCGCGCTCGCCGGCGATTTTGATCGCCGAGAACTGCGGGGGCGTCTGCATGATTTCGCCGACGAACTGCGGCAGCAGAGCTTCGATTGCGGCGCGCTCCGGCCGCACGGCGCTCTCCCGCATCGCGCGCCCGTCAGAATCGTCAGTATCGGTCTCGACGCCCCAAAGCACGGTGAAGCGATAGGCCTTCTCGCCGTCCTGAACGAAAGGCACGGTCTTGGTCGCTTCCCCGAAGGCGACGGGAAGAATGCCGGACGCGAGAGGATCGAGCGTGCCCGCATGGCCGGCCTTTTGGGCGTTGTAGATGCGCTTGAGGCGCGACACTGCCTGTGTCGACGTGAGCCCGACAGGCTTATCTAGCGCCACCCAGCCGTCGACAACGACGCGGTCCGATTTTTTTTTGCTCATTCCTCAACGCCATCCTTTTTGGCGTCGTCGCCATCGGCGAGATCGCGCTTCACACGGTCGGAACTGAGCAGCGCGTCGATGCGCGACACATTGTCGAATGTGTCGTCGATGCGAAAGCGGATTTCGGGCGCGAACTTCAAATTCACCTCTTGCACAATCTCCCCGCGCAAAAATCGCTTGTGGCGATCCAGCGCGGCGAGCACCTCCGGCTCATCCTTGCCGCCAAGCGGGACGACGTAAATCGTCGCGAGCTTGAGATCGGGACTCATCTTCACCCGCGAAACGGTCACGACATGCTGTTCGAGCACCGGATCGCTGATTTCGCCCCGCGTGAGCAGCCGGGCGGCGGCGTGGCGCACGAGTTCGCCGACACGCAACATGCGCTGCGACGGCGCGCCCGCCTGTGAGTGATGAGCTCTGGACATTTTGGACCCGATGATTGCAGTCGTCTCACGCCCGCGCCCGTGGCGGACATCCCGCGCATGAAGCGTAACGAATGAAGGTAGCGCGCCTCAGCGCGACGAAGATGGCCGGGACGCGCCCGGCCATGATGTTTTTTGCGGCGGCGCAGCGCCGCCTAGAGCGTTCGCTTGATTTCCTCGACGCGATAGCACTCGATGACGTCGCCGGCGCGCATGTCCTGGTAGTTCTCGAAAGCCATGCCGCATTCCTGTCCTGCGGCGACTTCCTTGACCTCGTCCTTGAAGCGCTTGAGCGTCGAGAGCTTGCCCTCATGCACGACGACATTGTCGCGGATGAGCCGCACATTAGCGCCGCGCTCGACATTGCCATCCGTCACGCGGCAGCCGGCGACCTTGCCGACCTTCGAAATGTCGAAGACCTCGAGGATCGTCGCATTGCCGAGCAGGGTTTCGCGCAGCGTCGGCGCCAACAGCCCGGACATCGCCGCTTTCACGTCATCCACCAGATTGTAGATGATGTTGTAGTAGCGGATCTCGATGCCGGAGCGTTCGGCCGCGTCGCGCGCCTCTTTGTGCGCGCGCACATTGAAGCCGATGACCGCGGCGTTGGAGGCCTCGGCGAGCGAAATATCGGATTCCGAAATGCCGCCGACGCCGGCATGCACGATGCGCGCCCCGACCTCGTCGGTGCCAAGCTTTTCGAGCGCCGCGGCGATGGCTTCGACCGAACCCTGCACGTCGCCCTTGATGACGAGCGGGAATTCCTTGCGGCCCGCCGTCTTGAGCTGGCTCATCATGTCGGAAAGCGAACCGCGCGCCGAACCGCCGCGCGCGGCGATCTTGTCGCGCTTCATGCGCTCGCGATATTCGGCGATCTCGCGGGCGCGGGCTTCCGACTCGACGACGGCGACGCGGTCGCCGGCTTCCGGCGTGCCGCTGAAGCCCAGAATCTCGACGGGGAAGCTCGGTCCGGCCTCGGGACGCGCGACGCCCTGATCGTCGAGCAGCGCGCGCACGCGGCCCCATTGGGTTCCCGCCACGACAATGTCGCCGACGCGAAGCGTGCCGCGTTGAACCAGCATGGTCGCGACAGGCCCTCGGCCTCTGTCCAGCCGCGCCTCGATGACGGTGCCCTCGGCGGCGCGTTCGGCGTTGGCCTTCAGGTCGAGCACCTCGGCCTGCAGCGCGATCAGTTCGAGCAGCTTGTCGAGATTGGTCTTCTGTTTCGCCGAGACTTCGACTTCGAGCGTCTCGCCGCCCATGGTCTCGACCTGCACTTCATACTGCAGCAGTTCGGTGCGCACCCGCTCAGGCTTTGCGTCCGGCTTGTCGATCTTGTTGATGGCGACGATCAGCGGCACATGAGCGGCGCGGGCGTGATTGATCGCCTCGATCGTCTGCGGCATGACGCCGTCGTCGGCCGCGACGACCAGCACCACGATGTCCGTCACCTTGGCGCCTCGGGCGCGCATCGCCGTAAAGGCGGCGTGGCCGGGCGTGTCGATGAAGGTGATGGCGTGACCGTTCGGGGCCGTCACCTGATAAGCGCCGATATGCTGGGTAATGCCGCCGGCCTCGCCGGAGACGACATTGGCCTGTCGAATGGCGTCAAGCAACGACGTCTTGCCGTGGTCGACGTGGCCCATGATGGTGACGACCGGCGGACGCGCCGTCAGATCGGCGTCGACGTCGGGCGTGTCGAACAGGCCTTCCTCGACGTCGGATTCGGCGACGCGCTTGACCGTGTGGCCCATCTCCTCGGCGACGAGCTGCGCCGTATCGGCGTCGATGACGTCGTTAATTTTGTGCATCTCGCCCTGCTTCATCAGCAGGCGGATGACGTCGACGGCGCGCTCCGACATGCGGTTCGCGAGTTCCTGAATGGTGATCGTCTCGGGAAGGATCACCTCGCGCAGAACTTTTTCCTTCTGCTCCACCTGACCGCGGAACAGCCGCTGCTGCCGGCGCTTGAATGAGGCGACGGAGCGGGTGCGCTCTTCGTCGGTGCCGGCGGTGGCGGTGGAGACCGTCAGACGGCCGCGATCCTTCATCGCGCCGCCGCGAGAGGGAGTCGGGCGTGGCGGCTGGGGCGGCGTAAAGCCGCCGATGGTGCGCACCGGCGGGCGGCGCACCGCGGTTTCGCCCTCGGTGCG
>NZ_JAMRYX010000085.1 GCF_024448135.1 Methylocystis suflitae | reverse complement strand
GAACGAATGCCAAAAAAAGAATTGAGAAAGAGGGGAAACTAGGACATGTCGCACAAAATCGTCTTTCTCGATCGGGAAACGCTCGACGCCAATGTGCGCAAGCCGAATTTTCCTCACGAATACACCGAATACGCCCAGACGGCGCCCGACCAGATCGTTGAACGCCTGAAAGGCGCGACGATCTGCATCACCAATAAGGTGCCCCTGCGCGAAGCGACGTTGAAGCAGCTTCCCGGCCTCAAGCTCATCGCCGTCGCCGCGACCGGCACCGACGTGATCGACAAGGCCTATACGAGCGCCAACGGGATCGTCGTTTCGAACATCCGCAACTACGCCTTCAACACGCTGCCCGAACATGTGTTCGCGCTGCTGTTCGCGCTGCGCCGCAATCTAGTCAATTATTACAACTCGGTGCGGCAGGGGCGCTGGGGCTACGCCAATCAGTTCTGCTACTTCGACTATCCGATCTATGACATCGCCGGCTCCACGCTCGGCATCATCGGCTATGGCGCACTCGGCAGGGAAATCGAGAAGCGCGCCACGGCGCTCGGCATGAAGGTGCTGATCAACGACGTCATGGACGTGCCGAACAAGGTCGACGTCGCGACGATTCTGCGCGAGGCGGACGTCGTCACGCTAAATATTCCGCTGACGCCCGAGACGAAGAATATGATCGGCGCGAAGGAATTCGCGTCGATGAAGAAGTCCGCCTGCATCATCAACACCGCGCGCGGCGGCATCATCGACGAGCAGGCGCTCGCCGATGCGCTCCGCAACGGAGTCATCGCCGGCGCTGGCATGGATGTTTTGACGGTCGAGCCGCCCAAGAACGGCAACATCCTGCTCGATCCGACGATTCCCAATCTCATCATCACGCCGCATGTCGCCTGGGCCTCGAAAGAGGCGATGCAGGTGCTGGCCGACCAGCTTGTCGACAATATCGACGCCTTTGTCGCCGGCAGTCCGCGCAACGTCGTGGCGGGGTGAGAACCAATGTGCCTCGCTCCCCACGCCGTCATGCCCGCGCTTGTCGCGGGCATCCACGCGGCGCCGCTACGGAGCGATTGGAAATGCTTTGCAACGTCTCGGCGTGGATGGCCGGGACAAGCCCGGCCATGACGTGGCCTGAGGACATCCAATGACCAAGAAACTGCTTTTCCTTTTCGACACCGATCCGGTTCCGAGCGTTTTCGACACGGTGGTCGGTTATGACGGCGGCGCCGATCACATCATCGGCTATGGCGGCGTCACGCCCGAGAACGTCGGCGCGCTGGTCGACGGCTGCATTTACACGCGCGGCCCGAAGGAGAAGCAATATACGGCGATCTTCGTCGGCGGCGGCAACATGACGGCCGGCGAAACCGTGTTCAAAGCGGTGAAGAAGCGCTTCTTCTCGAATTTCCGCGTGTCGGCGATGCTCGATTCGAACGGCTCCAATACGACCGCCGCGGCGGGCGTGGCGCTGCTCGCCAAGGCAAGTTCACTCAAGGGCAAGAAGGCCGTCGTGCTCGCCGGCACCGGCCCGGTCGGCATGCGCGCCGCGGCGATGCTCAATATCGAAGGCGCCGAAGTCGCCATCACCTCGCGTCAGAAGGCGCGGGCCGAGGCCGCGGCGAAAGCCATTCAGGAGCGCTTCGGCTTCACGCCCGCGGTGATCGAAGCGCCCGATAACGCAGCGCGCGCCCAGGCCGTCAAAGGCGCTCAGATCGTGTTTGCGGCAGGCGCCATCGGCGTCCCGCTGCTCGACGAGCAGGATTGGCAGAACGATCCGACGATCGAACTCATCGCCGATTGCAACGCGCAGCCGCCGCTCGGCGTCGGCGGCGTCGAGGCGACCGACAAGGCCAAGGAGCGCCACGGCAAGATCGTCATCGGCGCGCTGGGGCTGGGCGGGCTCAAGCTCAAATTGCATCGCGAATGCGTCGGCAAGCTGTTTGACGCCGCCGACCAGGTGTTCGACTGCGAAAACATTTATGCGCAAGCCAAAGAGCTGGCCTGAGCGAGGAAAGATATGAGCGCCAAGAACGATACGATTGGAAAATTCCTCGACGAACTCGCCAGCGACGCGCCCACTCCCGGCGGCGGCGGCGCGGCGGCGCTCTCGGGCGCCATGGGCGCGGCGCTCGTTTCGATGGTGTGCAATCTCACCATCGGCAAAAAGAATTACGAAGCCGTTTCAGCCGATCTGCAGCTCACTCTCGCCAAGGCTGAAAAGCTGCGCGCCGAGCTGACCGCGGGCGTCGATGAAGACGTCGTCGCCTTCAACACGCTGATGGCCGCCTATGGCTTGCCGCGCGGCACGGATGAGGAGAAGGCGAAGCGCTCGGAGACGATTCAGTCGGCGCTGAAAGAAGCGACGCTGGCGCCGCTGAAGACGTGCAAAATCTGCTATGACGTCATCAGCCTGTCGAAAGAGGCCGCCGACAAGGGCAACCTCAACGTCATCAGCGACGCCGGAGTCGCGGTGCTCGCCGCCAACGCCGGCCTGCGCAGCTGCGCGCTCAATGTCTTCATCAACGCCAAGGCGATCAAGGATCGCGACTTCGCCGAGCAGCAGCTTGCCGAAGTCAATGCGCTGCTCGCCAAGGCCGCGGCCGAGACGGAAGCGGTCTATGAGACGGTCAAAGCCAAAATAGGCGGCTGAGGAAGCCGCGCCGCATTGCGAGGAGAGGACTGAAATGGACGTCCACGAGTATCAGGCCAAGGAAATACTGGCGAGCCACGGCGTCGATGTTCCGCCCGGCACGGTTGCTTTCAGTCCGGATCAGGCGGTCTACGCCGCGACTGAGCTCGGCGGCTCGCATTGGGTCGTCAAGGCGCAAATTCACGCCGGCGCGCGCGGCAAGGCGGGCGGCGTCAAGCTCTGCCGCACCTATCATGAAGTGCAGCAGGCGGCGCGCGATCTGCTCGGCAAACGGCTCGTCACGTCGCAGACCGGGCCGGAAGGCAAGCCGGTGCAGCGCGTCTATGTCGAAGTCGCCGATCCTTTCGAGCGCGAGATTTATCTCGGCTATGTTCTCGACCGCAAATTGGAGCGCGTGCGCGTCATCGCTTCGAAGCATGGCGGCATGGATATCGAAGAGATCGCCAAGAACACCCCTGACGAACTGCTCCAGGTCATCGTCGAGCCCGCCGTCGGCCTGCAGCAGTTTCAGGCGCGCGAACTCGCCTTTCAGCTCGGCCTCAATATCAAGCAGGTCTCACGCGCGGTGAAGACGATCATGGGCGCCTATCGCGCCTTCCGCGACAATGACGCGACCATGCTCGAGATCAATCCGCTCGTCGTCACCAAGGACGACAAGGTTCTGGCGCTCGACGCGAAGATGTCCTTCGACGACAATGCGCTGTTCCGCCGTCACAACATCGTCGACATGAACGACCCCTCGCAGAGCGATCCGCGCGAGGCGCAGGCGTCGGAGCACAGCCTGAATTACATCGGCCTCGACGGCGAGATCGGCTGCATCGTCAATGGCGCCGGACTCGCCATGGCGACCATGGACATGATCAAGCACGCGGGCGGCAATCCGGCGAACTTCCTCGACGTCGGCGGCGGCGCTTCGCCGGAGCGCGTCGCGACGGCGTTCCGTCTCGTTCTATCGGATCGACGCGTGAAGGTCGTGCTCGTCAACATCTTCGCCGGCATCAATCGTTGCGACTGGGTCGCGCAGGGCGTCGTTGACGCGGTGCGCGCCGAAAAGATCGAGGGCGTGCCGCTCGTCGTGCGTCTCGCCGGCACCAATGTCGAAGCAGGCAAGAAGATCATCGCCGAAAGCGGCATTCCGATTATCCAGGCCGACACGCTGGCCGAAGCCGCCGAGAAGGCTGTCGCCGCCTATCAGGGCGCCAAGTAAGCGCCGGAGAACGACACATGAGCATTCTCATTGACGAAAAGACGCCGATCCTGGTCCAGGGCATCACCGGCGACAAGGGCAGTTTTCACACCAAGGAGATGATCGACTACGGCAGCAATGTCGTCGCCGGCGTCACGCCCGGAAAGGGCGGCAAGACTCACCACGGCGTGCCGGTGTTCAACACCGTGCGCGAAGCGGTGCGCGAAACCGGCGCGCAGGCGTCGATCACCTTCGTCGCGCCGGCCTTTTGCGCCGACGCGATCATGGAGGCCGCCGACTCGGGCGTCCGCCTGATCTGCTCGATCACCGACGGCATTCCGGCGCAGGACATGATGCGCGTGAAGCGCTACTTCCTGCGCTTTCCCAAGGATCGCCGGCCGATGTTGGTCGGCCCGAACTGCGCCGGAATCATTTCGCCGGGCAAGGCGATGCTCGGCATCATGCCTGGCCACATTTACAAGCAGGGTCCGGTGGGGCTGATCTCGCGCTCCGGCACGCTTGGCTATGAAGCGGCGTCGCAGCTGAAGGCGCTCGGCCTCGGCATATCGACCTCGGTCGGCATCGGCGGCGATCCGATCAACGGCTCGTCGTTCCTCGACCATCTGGTGCTCTTCGACAAGGACCCGGAGACCGAGGCCGTGCTGATCATCGGCGAAATCGGCGGTCCGCAGGAGGCCGAAGCCTCCGCCTGGATCAAGGAGAATTTCTCCAAGCCGGTGATCGGCTTCGTCGCCGGCCTCACGGCGCCCAAGGGCCGCCGCATGGGCCACGCCGGGGCGATCATTTCGGCGTCGGGCGACAGCGCCGCGGAAAAAACCGAGATCATGAAGTCCTACGGGCTGACCGTCGCGCCGAGCCCGGCGGAATTCGGATCGACCGTCGCCAAGGTATTGCAGAGCGCCTGAGGAATGCAGCATTGGCGTCGGCGCCGTCGCGCGCCGCCGTCCGGCCGTATTTTGCGAAGCCGTTCATCCTGCGCGGCGTCGTGAGCGCCTAAGGAGTTTTGATGACCGCCGAGACCCAGACATTAAAAAGCCAGTCTTCGACCGGCTTGCCGTCTGCTTACGCGACTCGTTCGGTCACCGAGGCTTCCAACTTCCTGCGCGAGCAATTGCTTACCGTGATTCGCCGTCACACGCCGGAGATCGAGGCCGTCGTGCGCGACTCAAAGGCGGGTGCAGGTCTGGAGCCGCGCCAGATGGCGCGCGCGCTTCAGGCGCAGGGCATCCTATTTCAGCTCGTCTCCATCGCGGAGCAGGCGTACGCCATGCGCCGGCGCCGCCGGATCGAGCGCGAAAAGGGCCACGACAAGCTGCTCGGCACGTTTGATTACGTCTTGTCGAGCGCCGCGGCCTCAGGCGTCGCGCCAGACGAAATACGCGCGCAACTGCACACGCTGCGCATCCGGCCCGTCATCACCGCCCATCCGACGGAGGCGAAGCGCGTCTCGATCCTCGAAAAATATCGCCGCATCTATCTGCTGATGCGCGAACTCGAATCGACCCGCTGGACGGACCGCGAGCGCGAGGCGCTGGTGAAGTCGATCTATGACCAGATCGAACTTCTTTGGCTCACTGGCGAATTGCATCTCGAAAAGCCCACGGTCGATCAGGAAGTCGCCTGGGGCCAGCACTTCTTTCACGAGAGCATTTTCGATCTCGCGCCGGAGCTTCTGTCATCCTGCGAGCGCGCGCTGCGACGCCACTATCCCAACGAGACATTCGAGGTTGCGCCCTTCTTCCAGTTCGGGTCCTGGATTGGCGGCGATCGCGACGGCAATCCGTTCGTGACGAATGACGTCACTCGCCGCACGATGCGCGAAAACGCCGCGGCGAGCTTGAATTATTATCGAACGCGCTTCGTCGATCTCGCGCGGATGCTGTCGATCAGCCAGCGCGCGGCCGATATTCCTCAATCGTTCCGCGAGGAGTTGGCGGAACGCCTCGCCGCGCTGCCGGATGGCGCAGCGATCGAAGCGCGCAATCAAAATGAGCCTTACCGGCAGTTCGTTGTGACGATTCTGCGCAAGCTCGACCAGACGCTGCGCGCCGTGAACGCCGAGCCGACGACTGGTCCGCGCTATGCGAGCGCCGACGAACTCATCGCCGACCTGCTGGCGCTCGAAAAGGCGCTCAATGAAGCCAAGAGCGACGCGATCGCGACGGATCTCGTGCGCCCGCTGCGCCGCGCGGTGGAAACCTTCCGCTTCAGCACGGTGCGCCTCGACATCCGCCAGAACACGACCCGCACGACGCAGGCGCTCGAAGAGCTGTGGCGCCTGAAGACCGGCGGCGAGACGCCGCCTGAGCTTGATGCTCCCGAATGGCGCCAATGGCTGCTCGCCGAGCTTGCAAAGCCGCGTCAGGCGCCTCTCCCGCGCGACACGCTTTCCGCCGATACGCGCGACGTCATCGAAATGTTCGAGGTTGTCGCCGAGATGCGCGTACAGCTCGACCGCGAAGCCTTTGGCGGATTCATTTTGTCGATGACCCGCTCGGCGGTCGACGTGCTCGGCGTGTATCTGCTCGCCAAGGAGGCGGGGCTGTTTCTCGACGAACCCGGCGTCGAGATCCTCACGCTGCCGATCGTACCGCTTTTCGAGACGATCGGCGATCTGCGCGCCGCGCCGGCGATCATGCGCGACCTTCTGCAGGTTCCGGTCGTGCGCCGCTCGACGCGCTGGCAGGGCAATCTGCAAGAGGTGATGATCGGCTATTCCGATTCCAACAAGGATGGCGGCTTTCTGTCGTCGAATTGGGAGCTGTTCAAGGCGCAGGCGCGCCTTACTCAGGTCGGACGCGAGCAGGGCGTCGCCATCGCCTTCTTCCATGGGCGCGGCGGCTCAGTGTCGCGCGGCGGCGCGCCGACCGGCCACGCCATCGCGGCGCAGCCGGCGGGCTCTATCCGCGGCCGTTTTCGCGTCACCGAACAGGGTGAGGTCGTCTCGTTCAAATACGCCAATCGCGGAACCGCGGCGTATCAGATGGAGCTCTTGGCCTCCTCCGTGTTCCAGCATGCGCTGAAGTCCGAACGCGAGGAAGCTCTGGCGCCACACGCGGAGTTCGACGAGGCGCTCGAGGAGATTTCCGGCGCCTCCTTCGCGGCCTATGCGAAATTTATCGGCGATCCCGACCTTGTTACTTATTTCCAGGCCGCAAGCCCGCTTGAAGAGATTTCGCTGCTCAACATCGGGTCTCGTCCGGCGCGGCGCTTCGGCGCCAAAAGCCTGGCGGATTTGCGCGCGATCCCCTGGGTCTTCGCCTGGGCGCAGAACCGCCATTCGATCACCGGCTGGTACGGCGTCGGATCCGGTCTGAAGAATTTCGTTGACGTGCGCGGCGACCGCGGTTTCGAACTCTTGCGCCGGATGTTCGAAGATTCGCGCATGTTCCGGCTCATTATCGACGAGGTCGAGAAGACGCTCGCGCTCGTCGATCTCTCAATCGCCAAGCAGTATGCGGGGCTTGTCGCTGACGAAGCCGTGCGAAATAAAATCTTCATGGCCATCGAAGAGGAATTTGCATTGACGCGCGAGATGGCGTTGCGCGTCACCGGCGGCGTCGAACTGGCGGAGCGTTTCAAGGAGTATCAGGCGAGGCTTTCGCATCGCCTGCAGACCATCAACGAGGTCAATCGCGAGCAGGTGGCGCTGCTTCGCCGGTTTCGCGAGGCAAAGGACGAAGCGGAGAAAGAGGCCGTCAAAGTGCCTCTGCTGCTGTCGATCAGCTGCGTCGCGGCCGGGCTCGGGGCCACAGGCTAATTCAACAGGAAGGGGTAAAAATATGAGCTTCACGTTAATCGAGCAGGCCACACCGCGTCTGCATCGCTCGGAACTCGCTGTGCCGGGCTCCGCGCCTGGCATGTTCGAGAAGGCCGCGCAGTCCAAGGCCGATCAGATCTTCCTTGATCTCGAAGACGCCGTCGCGCCCGACGACAAGGAACAGGCGCGCAAGAACATCATCCAGGGCCTCAACGATATCGACTGGGGCAAGAAGGTGATGACTCTGCGTATCAACGGTCTCGATACGCAGTATTGCTATCGCGACGTCGTCGACGTTCTCGAGAACTGCCCGCGTCTCGACATCGTGCTGATCCCGAAGGTCGGCGTTCCGGCCGACGTCTATGCGATCGACATGATGATCACGCAGATCGAGCAGTACAAGAAGCGCACCAAGAGGATCGGCATCGAAATCTTGATCGAGACCGCGCTTGGCATGGCCAATGTCGAGGCGATCGCGCAGTCGTCCAAGCGCCTTGAGGCCATGTCCTTCGGCGTCGCCGACTATGCGGCGTCGACCCGCGCCCGCACGACCGTCATCGGCGGCGTCAATCCGGATTACGGCGTGCTGACCGACAAGGACGCGAGCGGCAATCGCGAATATTACTGGGCCGATCAGTGGCATGCGGCGCAGACGCGCATGATGGTCGCCTGCCGCGCTTACGGCCTGCGTCCGATCGACGGCCCCTTCGGCGACTTTGGCGATCCGGACGGCTATATCGCCGCCGCCAAGCGCGCTGCGGTGCTCGGCTATGAGGGCAAGTGGGCGATCCATCCTTCGCAGATCGAACTCGCCAATCAGGTCTTCACGCCGTCCGACGCCGAGGTCACGAAGGCGCGCCGCATTCTCGATGCGATGAGCCAGGCCGCCAAGGAAGGCAAGGGCGCCGTCTCTCTCGACGGCCGCCTGATCGACATCGCCTCGATCCGCATGGCCGAAGCGTTGATCGAAAAGGCCAACGCCATGGCGGCGTAAGCCGCAGCGCTCCCAAAGAGCGGGGCCTATAAAGGGCGAGGGACGGCATAGCGCCCCCCTCGCCCTATTTTTGAAGCGTCTAAGTTCTGCTTGATTATATTCAACAGACGCGCGCCCGCCGATCCGGTAGGAAGCAGTCTGACGCAGCTTGCCGGCCACGTTCAGGGAACCGCCATGCGCCAGCTTTTTTCGAGTCTCGCATCTCTCATACTGCTGTGTTCCGCGAGCCAGGCGTTCGCCTGCGCCGGCGACGGTCTCGGCCGCGCCGGATGGAAGCTGGATCACAAGGACTTTTCCAGTCGCGACAATTTGCCGTTCTTCAGTCCGGGCAATGACAGCCGCGTCAACGCGCAGTTCCTGATGATTGACGCGCGGCCTTGGCCCGTCGAGGCGCGAAAAGACGAGGTGAAGCTCGACATCTATCCCGACTATTTCGTGCTTTTCGCGCGTGACGCATTTAACGACACGTTCGCGCGGAACTCTTGCGATTATGCGGGCCGGCCCGTCAAAGACGTGACGACGACGCCGAGCGATTTCTTTGACGAAGGCACGCGATGCGTCTCTGCTCAAAGCGGCGAGGACGCCTTTATTCAGGCTGCACAAGCCGAAAAGGCGCTTCGCGAAGCTGAGCGCGCTGCGCTCATCGGTTCACGCAAGGAACTAACGACGGCCTGCCAGGGAAAGGATGCGGCCCACGGCGCCTCGAAGGCTTATGTCGCGGGCGCCGACGCATCGGCGGCCGCGCGCGAATTCGCCACTTATCTTGCCGGCGCAGAATCTTTTTATCACGGCGAATTCGACGCTGCGCTCAACGCTTTTCGCAGCCTCGCGAAAGCGCAGAATGTGTGGCTGCGCGAGAGCGCACGCTACATGATTGCCCGCACGCTGCTGAACAAGGCGTCGGTCGGCGCGTTCGCCGAACTGGACGGCGCGCCCGAGCCAAAAGTGTCGGATCGCCAATCGCTGAAAGCGGCGGAATCCGAATTCAAATCCTATCTCGTCGACTATCCGCACGGCCGCTACGCGGCGTCGGCGCGCGGCCTGTTGCGTCGCGTCTATTGGCTCGCTGGCGACCGATCGCAGGCCGCGACTGAGTATGCGTGGCAGCTGACGCATGCGCGCGATCCAGGCGCCAATCTCCGCAGTTCAGATCTCGCCGCTGAAATCGACTCGAAACTCGGTCTAGACTCAAAAGACGTCCATGACGCAAATCTTCTCGCGATCGACGATTTGACGATGATGCGGCCCGCTGATGCGTCGCAGAAGAAGTTCTCGGCGGCCGATCTCGACGCGCAGGCGCGAGACTTCGCGGGCCATGACGCGCTGTTCGCCTTTCTGAAGGCGGCGCGCGCCTACTATGTCGACGGCGACCATGCGACGGCATTGAAGCTGTTGGGGGATCCGACGCCGGGGCCGTTGTCGCCGCCCTATCTCGGCTTCAGCCGCGAAGTTCTTCGCGGTCAGGCGCTGATGGCGTCGGGGCAGTATGCGGCGGCGATCGACCACTGGAGGCGGCTGCTGCCGCTCGCCACGCAGCCTTGGCAGAAAGAGGCGGTCGAACTCGGCCTCGCGCTAAGCTGGGAACGCTCCGGAGAGGTCAACAAAGTCTTCTTGAAGGACACGCAACTGTCGTCGCCGCGGATTCGTGCGATGCTGCTGCGATATATTGCAGGTCCGATCCTGCTGCGGATGGCCGTCGCGGACCCGGCCTCGGCTGAGGAGCGCAAGCTTGCGCGCTTCGTGCTTCTCCTCAAAGAGGCGACGCACGGCCAATATGCGGGGTTCCTTCGGGATTATTCTGCGGAGGGACTGGCGAAGGACGACGCCGACACCGCGCGGCCCGGGCAATATCCCAATTACCAGTCCAGCGTCCTGCTGTGGAGCGGCGGCGCCGACAAAGGCTACGCTTGTCCAGACCTCAAGTCGATTGTCGGCGAACTCGCCGCCAATCCTCAGGACCCGCACGCCATGTTGTGCTTTGGCGACTTCATCCGCGTGAACAGTCTCGACGGCTTTGAGGCGTCCCGGCCGGCGCCCGATGAACTTGGCGGCGGCAAATCCATTTTTCCCGGCGAACCCTATGCGCGTGGCGAGGTCTATAAGAAGCTCATCGGCTCGCCGGCGACGCCTGCGCGCGACCGGGCCTATGCGCTCTACCGCGCGGTCAATTGCTACGCGCCGGCGAACAACAACACGTGCGGCGGCAAGGACGTCGAGAAGGCGCAGCGCAAAGCCTGGTATGACCAGCTCAAGACGCAATATGGCGCGACAACATGGGCGAAAAGCCTGAGATTTTACTGGTGACGAGTTCGCGGCTTGTCGCCGCCGCGTGTCTTCTCGCTGTTGGCCTAGTTTGGACAGCGGCGGCCGACACGATTGTGCGCGCGGCGGATTACGACGCCTATTGGCTATGGGCGGGCGTGCGCGCGCGTCCCGAACTGGCTTCCGCCAAGACCATCTATCTGCTCCAGGCTGAAATCGGACCCGACGATTCAGGTGAGATTCGTCTAAAGGCGCAGGGCGCCACCGAGCCGAGCCCTCATCCGCAAGCGTTATGGCTTGTCTATCGCGTGCGCAGCATCGACTGGACGCCCGCGATTTTTGCGGCGGTCAAGCGCCGTCTTGCCGAGTGGCGCGCCAAGACCGACAAGGTCACCGGCGTTCAGATCGACTTTGACGCCGCAACGCGTGGCCTGACCACATACGCGGCCTTCCTTGCAGAGTTACGTCAGATATTGCCGGCGGATTGCGCGCTTGGCGTTAGCGGGCTTATGGATTGGGCCTCTCAGGCCGCGCCGGAAGACATTGACAGACTGGGTCGGAGCGTCGACGAGGTCGTGTTTCAGACCTATCGCGGCCGCGCCACGGTTGACCATATCGACGATTACCTGGCGCGCGTCGGACGTGTCCATACGCCTTTCCGGCTCGGCCTCGCCGAGGGCGCCGTCTGGTCGCCGCCGGAAACGCTGTCGCGTCATCCCTATTTTCGCGGCTATGTCGTGTTTTTGCGTAATCCACCGCGATGAGCGAGCCGCGGCGCGCGACTCCGCGCCCGGTTGACGGGCGCTTGAGATGCTGAAAAGACAGCGCCGACGGTTGTCGCAATTCCACGGCGCTAACCGACGGATTGCCAAAAGAACAAGGTAAAATGCGCGATGTCCGACGATTTCCGCACCCTCCTTCGCGCCATGTTTGACGCCGCCGTCGCCGCTGCGTCGCCAACGGTCTGCCTGCCGCCCTATCTCGCGAAGATCGCGCCGCCGAAGGGCCGCACCATCGTCGTCGGCGCCGGTAAGGCGGCCGCCTCCATGGCGGCCGCGGTGGAGGCGCATTGGCAAGGCCCGCTCGAAGGACTCGTCGTCACGCGTTACGAGCATGGCGCGCCGACAAAACACATCGAAGTGATCGAAGCCTCGCATCCGGTGCCTGACGCAGCGGGGCGTGAAGCGGCGAAGCGCATTTTGCAGAAAGTGCAGGGGCTTTCGCAAGACGATCTCGTTCTCGCGCTGATTTCGGGCGGCGGCTCGGCGCTGATGGCGCTGCCGGCCGAGGGCGTCACGCTTGAGGAAAAACAGGCGGTGAACAAGGCGCTGTTGAAAAGCGGCGCGAACATCTCCGAGATGAATTGCGTGCGCAAGCATCTCTCCGCCATCAAGGGCGGGCGTCTCGCCCGCGCCGCGGCGCCGGCGCGCGTCGTCGCGTTGATGATTTCCGATGTGCCGAATGACGATCTTTCGGTGATCGCCTCCGGCCCCACGGTTCCAGATCCGACAACGCGCGAAGACGCTCTGGCCGTAATCGCAAAATATAAGATCGACGCGCCGGCCGCGGTGCTGACGCATCTGCAAAAGAGCGAATGCGAAACGCCCAAGCCCGGCGACGCCATCTTCGAAAAAGTGCAGAACATTCTCATCGCCACGCCGCAAGGCTCGCTGGACGCGGCTGCGGCTGTAGCGAAGTCGGCGGGGTTCACGCCCTGCATCCTGGGCGACCTGGAGGGCGAGTCGCGCGATGTGGCGCTCGTGCATGCCGGCATCGCAAAGCAGATCGCCCTCCACGGTCAACCTTTCGAGCCGCCCGTCGCCATCATCTCGGGCGGCGAGACGACCGTCACCGTGCGCGGCAAGGGACGCGGCGGACGTGACGCCGAGTTCTTGCTCGGACTGACGCTCGCGCTCGAAGGCTTTGGCGGTATATCGGCGATCGCGTGCGACACCGACGGCATCGACGGCAGCGAAGACAACGCTGGCGCGATCATGACGGCGGATTCGTTCGAGCGCGCGAAAAAGGCCGGCGTCGATCTGAAGGCGCATTTCGCCAACAATGACGCCTACACGGCGTTCGAAAAGCTCGGCGATCTCATCGTGACCAAGCCGACGCGCACCAACGTCAACGACTTCCGCGCGATCCTGGTGCCGAAGCGCGCGTAACGACACATCTGGCCGAATGTCATTCCCGACGCGCGCGGCGCGCGCGATCGGGAATCCAGAAAAAGCCAATCTTTCGCGACGTTGCTCTGGATTCCCGGTCAGGCCTTCGGCCTGCCGGGAATGACACCGTCCAAGCGAACGGATAACCGCATTTCCTATGACTCAGCGGACTTTTTCGGCGAGCCAGATTTTTATGAGCGACTGATAGGGCACGTCGCGCTTATTGGCCGCGATCTTGATCTGCTCGAGCAGACTGACCGGAAGCCGCAGCGAGATCGAGGTTGTTGACGGTTTGAGATTCGGCATTCGAACGCGCTTCGCCTGGCTCCAGTCGACATGTTCCGCGGAGTCGTGACTTTCCCAATAGGCACGTTCGTCTGCTTCGGTTGCGAAAGTCGGCGGCGGAGTCTTAGTCGTCTTGCTCATAGCGTTGTCGTTCCTTGCGACTCATGTCGCGAGCGGAGATAACTCGAATGCGCGTCCCGTTTGAGCGCAGCGTGAATGTGACATGCAGCAATCGAGATGCGTCCGTTCGACCGAGGGCGTGATAGCGTGGCTCGCTCTCGTTGTGAGCCAGGTCGTCGTGAGCCAAGTCGTCCGTTACGATCAGCGGATCATTGGCGAAAATCTGCTCAGCCTCCGCTTGGCTCACGTCGTGCTTTTCGACGCTTTTGCGCGCGTTGCCGTGATCCCACTCGAAACCGACGACATGCTCGAAATTGACCATTTATGTATATTTCCATAATATACAACAGAGTCAATAAAGCGAAAGGGCGGAATGTTGCGCCAGCAGAGCAACCCGCCTAAAGGAAGCGCCATGAACAAGCCTTTAAGCCCGCAACCAATCGATCCGCGCGGCGCGGCGGCGATGTTTGAACGCTATCGCCGTGACGACTCGCCAAAGCCCAAGCAGTGGAACGACACGCTCGATCTCATTCTGGCGCATCGTTCGCATCGCAATTTCCTGCCCGAGCCGCTGCCGGAAGGCGCGCTGGAGATCATTGTGGCGGCCGCGCAGTCGGCGTCGACATCGTCAAATCTGCAAGTCTGGAGCGTCGTCGCGGTGCAGGACGAGGCGCGCAAGGCCCGTCTCGCCGATCTTGCTGGCGGCCAGAAGCACGTCCATCACGCCCCGCTGTTTCTCGTCTGGCTCTGCGATCTCGCGCGGCTCGAAAATCTCGGGCGCGAGAGGGGCCGCGATGCGGCCGGACTCGCGTATTTCGAATTGTTCCTGACAGGCGTGGTCGACGCCGCGCTCGCCGCGCAGAACGCGGTCAGCGCGCTTGAATCGATCGGTCTGGGCTGCTGCTATATCGGGGCGATGCGCAATAAGCCGGAAGAGGTCGCCAAGGAATTGAATTTGCCGCCGAACGTCTTCGCCGTCTTCGGCATGGTTGTCGGCGTTCCCGATCCGGCCGCCAACGCCGCCGTCAAGCCTCGCCTCGGTCAAGGGGCCGTGCTTCATCACGAGCAGTATGAATGGGGCGACGCGCAGCGCGAGGCGATCGAAACGCTCGATGAAAAGTTCAAGGAATTCCAGAAGGAGCAGGGCTTGCCGGATCAGGGGTGGATTCGTCAGGCGCTGTCGCGCGTGCGCGGTCCGGAGGCGTTGAGCGGTCGCGACCGCATTCGCGAAGCCCTCAACGCACTTGGCTTCGCTCTTAAGTGAATCGACAAAAAAGGCTGGCTCATGGACGCCGATGTAAAGAGCGCATACTCAGGCGAGATTTTCGATCTCTGGGACACCTATGAGAAAGTCGTCGTCAAAGATTTAATGTTTCACGCGGCGCTCGGCGAAGAGGTCGAGCGCGCCTTGCGCGAGCGCTTTGAAGGGCGAGCCTTCTCTCTGCTCGATCTCGGTTGTGGCGATGCGCATGTCTTTGCGCCGATACTGCGCCGGATTTCGCCGTCGAGTTACAAGGGGATCGATCTTTCGGACACCGCGCTCGCGCGCGCAGCCGAAAATCTAAAATCTCTGCCATGCCCCGTGCAACTCGCGCATAGCGACATGCTGTCGGCTCTTTCCGACGGCGTCTCCTATGATGTCCTCCACAGCAGTTTCGTTCTGCATCACCTGTCGACCGAGGACAAAGCGGAATTCTTCCGCCGCGCGTCGCGGGCGCTCGCGCCCGGCGGCCTGCTGTTGCTGGTCGACACGATGCGTGAGGAAGACGAAACGCGCGATGACTATCTGAGGCATTATTTCGCCTGGATCGAGAAGGATTGGACCGGCCTTTCGCGAGCTGAGAAGGACGCGATTTTCGATCATGTCTCGACCAGCGACTATCCGGAACCATTATCGCTTCTAGAGCGACAGGCGCGCGCTGCGGGTCTGACGCGCTTGCCGGGCGGCGTTCCGCATCGCTGGCACCATCTCATGCGCTTTGAGCGAGCTTAGCCATGTCGGAAGCGGCGCTCGCAGCCGCGCGAAAGCCGCAAGCGGCGCGCGAGACTCTCGACGCCGACCGCGTCGTCGCGAAAGTGGCGCGGCGACTGGTCCCTTTTCTCGTCACGGCCTTTATCGTCGCCTATCTCGACCGGGTGAATATCGGCTTCGCGGCGCTGACGATGAATGGCGAACTCGGCTTCACGCCGGAATTCTTCGGCTGGGGCGCCGGCATTTTTTTTGTCGGCTATTGCCTGTTCGAAGCGCCGAGCAATTACATCATGCATCGCGTCGGCGCGCGCATCTGGATCGCGCGCATCATGGTCAGCTGGGGCCTTGTTTCGGCGCTCACCGCCTTCATCTGGAACGAGGCGAGCTTCGTTGTTCTGCGTCTGCTGCTCGGCGTGATGGAAGCCGGTTTCGCGCCGGGCGTCATTCTCTATCTCACCTATTGGATCCCCGCCGCCCAGCGCGCGCGCGTTCTCGCCAGCTTTCTGATTGCGGTTCCTCTCGCCAGTGCGATCGGATCGCCGATCTCGGGATTCATCCTTGCCTCGCTGAACGGCGTCGGCGGGATCAGCGGCTGGCGATGGCTATTCCTGATGGAGGCGCTGCCTTCGATCATTCTCGGGGTTGTCTGTTTTTTCTATCTGCCTGACGGACCTCAGTCGGCGAAATGGCTCACGTCCGGCGAAAAGGCGTCGTTGCGCGCCGTGCTCGAGCGCGAGGCCGGGCAAGATCATGGCGACGATTGGCGCGCGCTCAAGGATGTGCGCATTCTCATTCTCGGCGTCGCCTATTTCGGGATCGTCATTGCGCTCTATGGTTTGAGCTTCTGGCTCCCGCAAATCATCAAAGCTTTCGGATTCGGCGTCGGCGTCACGAGTTTGCTGGCGTCAATTCCCTATATGTGCGCCGCGCTCGCGATGTGGGCCTGGAGCCGCAGCTCCGACCGGCGGCGTGAGACCGTCGGCCACACGGCGCTCGCCGGCGTCGTCGGCGCAATGGGATTGGCCTGCGCCGCCTATGCGCCGACGCCGTTGCTGTCGATGATCGCGCTGTCCGTCGCCGCTGTCGGCGCGATTGCGGCGCTGCCGACGTTCTGGAGCTTCACGACGCTGGCGCTCGGAACGGGCGACGCCGTCGTCGGCGTCGCGGTGATCAACTCGATCGGCAATATTTCGGGTTTTGCCGGTCCCTATCTCGTCGGTCTCGTCAAAGGCGCGACGGGCGAATTTTCTGACGCGCTGCTCGCGCTCGCCCTGGGACCGTTGATCACGGCTTTGCTGATTCTCCGCATCGGCAGGGTCGGCTTTCGATTTCTTCGCGCCTGACGTCTCGTTGCGGCCATTTCTCGGCTCTTGAGAGAGGCTTTCGCCGCGGCGAACGCCTCTCTCTTTGCGGCTGATTGGACGTTCGCCAACGCCGCATTAGGCGCGAAGACTCAGAGGCTCCCCAGAAGTTTCGTCATGATCTCGCCCGCCTTGCCGGGCAGCTTCGCCTGCTTGGCGGCTTCGAGATTGGTCGGCTCTCCGACGATGACGACGCCGACCATTCCCAGCGTGTAGTGCGGATCGCAACGGAAGCCATAGACGCCGGGCGTGGACAGCGTGATCGCCAATTCCTCATTGATCTTGCCGCGGAATGGCTCCGCGCCCGAAGGGAGCAACTCCTTTATGGTGACGGCGTTATGCCCCTTATCGGCCGCGACGAATTTAATCGTGTCGCCCGGTTTGATCCGAACGACCTCCGGCTCGAACACCATGTAACGGTCCGCGCCCTTGTTGAGCATTTTGATCTCGACGGTTTCACCCGCCATCGAAGGGCGCGACCATCCGATGAAGATTGCAAGAGCCAAAGCGGTCGCGCCGAAAGGGCGGCCAAGAGTGTGATATGCGCGTGTCACGAAGCTTTCTCCCTGGAACTATTATTAGTTGACGCGCCGATGCAAGTTTCCCTGCGGCGCTTCTCTTGGAAGAGAGCCCGACATCTAGCTATGCTAATTTCGATCATCAATAACGAGCGGCAAAACTTTGCATGGAAGACTTCCATTGTGCCGCTGTAGAGTGGAAGTCTTCTAGTTTGACCGTTCTTCCTCGCGCTTGATTTCGAGCGCAAGCCACTCATTTTCGGCCTGAGCGATGTCAGCTTGAAGCGCGGCGAATGCTTCGCTCGCCTTGGCGAATTTGGCCGGATCGCGCGCATAAAGCTCCGGGTCATCGAGTAGACTCTGCAATTTCGCGCATTTTTCCCGCCACGCGTCGATCTTGCCGGGCAGGGTCGCGAGCGCATGCTGCTCCTTGAAGGAGAGCTTTTGCCGTATCGCCGCCTTCTCGCGCGGCGCGGGCTTTTCTTTCGTCTCCCGCGCTGAGGCGATCGCGCCTCGCGTCTCCACGCCCTTGCCGCGTTGCGCGACCATGTCGCTATAGCCGCCGGCGTATTCAATCCAGCGGCCGTCGGCATCGCTCATCAAAACGCTGGTCGCGACGCGATCGAGAAAATCGCGATCATGGCTGACGACGATGAGCGTGCCGGGATAATCCGCGAGCATTTCCTCTAAGAGATCGAGCGTTTCGAGATCGAGATCGTTGGTTGGTTCGTCGAGCGCGAGGAGATTCGACGGCTTCGCCAGCGCCCGCGCAAGCAGCAAGCGTCCGCGCTCGCCGCCCGAAAGCCTGCCGATGGGCGTGCGCGCCTGTTCCGGCTTGAACAGGAAATCCTTCATGTAGCCGATGACGTGACGCCGTTCGCCATTGATTTCGATCGTGTCGGAGCCGCCGCCGGTCAGCGCGTCCTGCAGGGTGGTTCCCGGATCGAGACTCGCGCGGCTTTGCTCGAGAGTCGCCATTTCAAGATTGGCGCCTAATCGCACCTTGCCGCTGTCGGGCGCGAGCGCGCCGGTCAGCATATTGACGAGCGTCGTCTTGCCGGCGCCGTTCGCGCCGATGATTCCAATGCGGTCGCCCCGCAATATGCGCGTCGTGAAATTCTCGACGATGACGCGTTCGCCGTAGGACTTGCCGATCTTGATCGCCTCGATGACCAGCTTGCCGGACAGCTGCGCTTCGCTGGCTTCAAGTTTCACGTCGCCGGTCGGCATGACGCGATCGCGGCGCTCCGCGCGCAGATGATGCAGGCCCCCGAGTCGCTTCATGTTGCGCTTGCGCCGCCCCGAAACGCCGTGGCGCAGCCAATGTTCTTCGGCGACGATCTTGCGCTCCAACTTGTGCTGCTGCTTTTCCTCTTCCTCCAATTCGCGATCGCGCCAGGCCTCGAACTCCTTGAAGCCGCGCGCCAGATGGCGCGTGCGGCCGCGGTCGATCCAAAGCGTTTCCCGGGTCAGATCCTGAAGAAAGCGGCGGTCATGGCTGATGAGCACGAGCGCCGACCGCAACGCCGCGAGCCTTTCTTCGAGCCACAGGATCGTCGGCAGATCGAGGTGGTTCGTCGGCTCGTCGAGGAGCAAAATGTCGGGCTCGGGCGCGAGAACGCGGGCGAGCGCCGCCCTTCGCGCTTCGCCGCCCGAGAGGCGCGCGGGGTTTTCGTCCCCCTCGAGCCCCAGATCGTTGAGCAGCGTCCTGGCGATGTGGGGATCATCGAGGGGACCGAGGCCAGCTTCGACATAGGCAAGCGCCGTGGCGAAGCCGGAGAAATCCGGCTCCTGCGGCAGATAGCGCAGCGACGCGCCGGGCTGCAGGAAGCGCACGCCGCCGTCAGGCTCGATTTCGCCGGCCGCGATCTTGAGCAGCGTCGATTTGCCCGAGCCGTTGCGGCCGACGACGCAGAGCCGCGCGCCTGTCGCGACGGCGAAATCGGCGCCCTCCAGCAGCGGCTTCCCGCCGAGCGTGAGCATAACGCCCTGGAGGGCGAGGAGGGGCGGAGGGGCCATTGGAAGCTTAGCAGCGTCTTATGAACATGAGATAAGCTTCTTCCACGCAGGCGGGTCGGTTGTCACCCCCGAAGCCGTCGATAGTTCCGGAGCGAGAGCGATGCCGCCGATCACCACCGAGCAAATTCACGCCGGACAGGCGGTCTACACGCCGAACATGCTCGCGATCTACGATGTGCTGGTGCTCGGCCTGTCCAATCGCTGGATCTGGAAATGTCCGACTCCGCGGCTGCTCGCCCATTACGATCGACACATCAGCGGCAATCATCTCGATGTCGGCGTCGGCACTGGCTATTTTCTCGATCGCTGCCGTTTTCCAACTGCGACGCCGCGCCTCGCGCTGATGGATATGAATCGCGACGCGCTGCAATTCTCGGCGCGACGCATCGCCCGCTACCGGCCGAGACCTATGTGCGCAATGTCCTAGAGACAATCGACTTCAACGGCGCCAAATTCGACTCGCTCGGCGTCAATTATCTCCTGCATTGCCTGCCGGGCGACATGGCGACGAAGGCGCGCGCTTTCGATCTTCTGTCGCCCTTGATGTCGCCAGGCGCCGTCGTCTTCGGCTCGACGCTGCTGCAGGGCGGGGTCGCGCGCAGCTTCGCCGCGCAGCGGCTGATGGCGTTCTATAATTCGAAGGGCATATTCTCGAATACGCAGGACGATCTGGAGACGCTGACGCGCGAACTCGAAAAGCGCTTCAGCGCGGTCAGCGTCGAAACGGTCGGCTGCGCCGCGCTGTTTTCGGCGACGGTGAAAGGTTCAGGCGCCTAGCCCCAAAGCCTTCCGCACGCGGGCGGAATAGCCGTAAAGATCGGGGCGCAGCACGATTCGCCCGCCTTCATCGACATAGGCGGTGAAATATTCAATGTGGATCGGCAGCGGCTTGGCGAGATTGATGTAGCGCTCCGAGCCGCCGACCAGCCGGCGCACGCGACTCTCCGACCAGCCGCTGCCGGGGCCGAGCACGGCTTCGGCGAACGCGAAAGGCGCGTCGACGCGCATGCAGCCATGGCTGAAGGCGCGATGCGACGCAGCGAAAAGGTTGCGCGACGGCGTATCGTGCAAATAGACCGAGAAATCGTTCGGGAACATGAATTTGATGCGACCAAGCGCGTTGCGTTCGCCAGGCGGCTGACGCACCACGAGCTTGCCGCCGCGATAGGACACGTTGAAGCCGCTCGCCGCGATGGCGGCGACGTCGCCGTTCGCCTTCGGCAGCATCTCCTTGTTCAGGATCGACGGCGGCACGTTCCAATAGGGATTGACGATGAGGTACTGCAGCGCGTTGGAGAAGATCGGCGTCGGGGTCGCCTCTTTGCCGACGATGATTCGCGTGCGATGCGTCACCTCGCCGTTCCGCACGACGGCGAGTTCAAAGTCGGGAATATTCACCTCGACCCGTTCTTCGCCGAGGTCGCGCGGCAGCCAGCGCCACCGCTCCATATTGGCGATGATTTCCGCTTCGACCCGCGAGGTCGAAGCTTTGGCGAGTCCAGCGGCGCGGCGCCGCTTGGACTTGCTTGCGGGCGGCAGGACGTCGCTCTGGGTGACGTTCCCAGTGGCTGCGGCGTAAAGTCCGTCAGAGGCCGGCGCGCTGGCGCGCTGCGTTCTCAGCTCGATGAGTTTTTCGCGCAGCTGCTGATAGCCATAATGCGTGGGATTATAGGCCTGCAGCGCATCGCCGGCGGTTGCGCCCGCGCCGGCGACTTCGGCCACGGCCAGCGCCGGATCGGGGAGGGTCGTTATCGCCCCGACGAGTCGCGAAATGCGCTCAGGGTCGATCCGGGCGCCGCGCGCCTGCAGCGCATAGGCGGCGATTGCCTCCGACAGAGCGAGTTCGTCCGCCGCCGTGGGCGCCGCCTTTTCGGCGTCGGGCGCTGCATAGGCGCGAAGATCGAGCCCGTCGTCGGCGGCGAGCGCGAGGCGCGCGAGCGCGCCCCGAGCCGAGGCGCGCCATTCTCCATTCTCGATCCAAAAAGGCGCGAGATCTCGAGCGGCGTAGGCGGCCGCCAGCGCCGCGCGCAGACGATGGCGCTCCGGCCCGAGAGCCGCGTCGCCAGCCGCCGCCCAGGCGTCGAGCGCCAAGGCGAGATCGCGCTTCTCCTCGGGCTGAAGGCTCCAGGCGAGGTCGAGCGGGTCCGGCTTGATAGGCTTGGCGCGCAGCTCGACGTCGAGCAAAAGCGCGGCGGGCGCGGCGTCCGCGACGGCGAAAGCGGAATTTTCCAACGGCGCGCGCGTCGGGACGCGCTCCACGTCAAAAAGCGCGACGAGCGGCGGCAGGTTGAAAAGTTCAGCGCGGCGCGGCGGATACTGCGCCGCGACCGCAGGAGCGGCGAACGCCGACACGGTCGCGGCCGCAAGCGCGGCGCGGAGAAGTCGCTTGGCCGTTTCGCCAGCGGTCATGGCTGTCCCTCGCGCAAGACCCCGTCGCGGCGAGATCTGCGGCGCCTTTCCAGTCAAGATATGGGCGGAGCGCCGCCGCGCGGCAATCCTCCATTGCTTCGCCGGAACAGTAACGCGCGGCGTCAGGCTTGGGAATCGGCGCGAGGCGGCGCGCCCCGCTCAGCCCCCGAAAAAGCCGGACTGTGGCGGCGACGCCACAACGGCGCCGGGCTCGAATCCAGGTTAGCGAGGCGTCATCGCGCCGCGTCATGGCCCCGCTTGTCGCGGCCATCCACGCGACGACACGATGTAATTGTGAGAACATGAGCCGAATGCCGTCTCCGCGATGCGTTTCGCGATGTCCCGGCGTGGATGCCTGGCGCAAGGCCGGTCATGATGGGCAATGGCGGGCAGGACTCGAACGCGCTATGATTTGTCGTGGATCCCAGAGGCCGCTTGATGAAGCCCTACATCGTCATCGTCCATAAGGACGAACACAGCGCCTACGGCATGAGCTTTCCCGACGCGCCGGGATGTTTTTCGGCCGCGGATGACATCGACGACCTCTTCGCCATGGCCAGCGAGGCGCTGGAGCTTTGGGCGGAAGGCATGCGCGAGGACGGGCTGCCAATTCCGGAGCCGCGCGATTTTGAGGTCTTGCGAACCGACCCGAAATGGGCTGATCGTTTTGCCGATGCGGAAATCGTGATTGCCGTCGAAGCGCCCTGGGCGCAAAGGCGGCAAGCGGCTGAGTGAATCAGTCCTTCGGCCAGCCTGCGCTTTCATAAATGCTGAGCACAGTCTTTGGCGGCATGTCTTTCTTGGGGTGCGCCACAGTCACACGCCCGGATTTTGTCGGATGCTTGAACTGGCGATGCGAGCCTTTCGACCGCACGAGCCGCCATCCTTCCCTTTCCAGGCGGCGAATGATGTCGCGGCTGTTGGTGAGCACTAGGCGAACTCGTTGAATGCCTTCAACAGTTTCATTGTTGCAGCACCACTGAGCTCGTCCCCTGAATAGCGGCACTCATACAAGCCCTGTAGGTTCGAGGGTAACGTAGCGCCATCCTCGACGAGCAGGATGAATTTCTTGCCGTAGAGCGCCATGGCTGCTCCGATCTCAATAAGCACATTGCCATTCAATTGAGGGTATTCGTTACCTTCGTTGTCATAGAGGACCTTTTCAACGCTAACGTGAATTACAGCAGCGCTACATTCGCGCATCTCATCCATGACTTTATCGGGGACAGGCTTGGCTGCGGTTTCTCGATCTTGTGCAACAACTGGTTCAAACTTTCCGTAAGCAACGATGTCTTTCAGTTGCTCCAGTATCTTATGATTTTTGCCGTGCGTTATAAAGACACGGTTGTTGCTAGGTTTGCAGTAATGAGCCTGGTTCGCGTTCAGGTCTGGCTCGCCCGGATTGGCCACTTCCGCGATGTCTTTGTTTTCTAGCGGCGGATCGCTGGGCGGTTCCTCCAAGGAGTCTTCGATTTCTAAGAACGCATCGATGTTTCCGGCGTCGAACTCGAATCGAGTTGGCTGTCCTCTTCGTCCTACAATTAACTGTCCAAGATCGGCTCCTTCTGCCAACTGGAAAAAACACACAGCTTGATCATTAAGAATTTTGTCGCTGTCGGACGCTTCATCACCGTAATGGTCGTACCAATACGCACCCAAGTCGCTGGCCGTCACTGAGTGCTCTTGGCGGTGTTTCGCTCTTTCAATCGCTCCTTGATAGGGAGGGCAATCCTTGATTGCGGCTCGTAGCGCGTCGACCTTCTTGGTGCCGTTAGACCGGGCGATCAGCCTTCCGCGCTCAGTTATACGAATCTTGTTGGCGGACTCTTCCACAAATTTCCAAGTCTTATACGCACTTAATTTTCTGCCATCTAAAACTGCGGTGTCTAAGACGGCCTTCGCCTCTGCTAAAGTTGCGCCAGTTGGCTTTGTAACAAGATAGCCGCAGATCGCCTCGATATCAGCGACGGTAGTGCGAATGGGAAGGGTCATCGAGCCAGCCAGAATCAGATTTGTTCACCTTCGACAAATAAGAGCGGCTCTTAATAAAAATGTCAAGTTAAGAGGCTTATATAACAGCGTCTCAGTCCAAAGCCTTCACCCCGCCTGCACAAAACTCTCCAGCACCATCTTCCTGCCGGCCTTGTCGAAATCGACCGTGAGCTTGTTGCCGTCGACCGCCGCCACCGAGCCGGGACCGAACTTCAGGTGAAACACCCGCGCGCCGACTGAAAAGCGCGAACCGCCGGACGAGCGCGCGATCACTTCGCCCTCGATCGTCACGGGCTGCTTGCCGCGCGCGCCGCGCATCGGCTCGCCGCGCCCGGCGTCGCCCCGCGCGGCCTGCGCGCGTTTCCATCCCGGCGTCGAATAGTCGGAGCCGTAGACGTCGAGATTGGCGAAGCGCGAGACGCCATAGGAGCCATATTGCGAGCCGCTCGGCGCCTCGACCACCTCGACATTGTCCGTCGGCAGATTGTCGATGAAGCGCGACGGCACGGTCGCCTGCCACAGGCCGTGAATGCGCCGGTTGCTGGCGAAATAGATTTTCGCGCGGCGTTTGGCGCGCGTCAGCCCGACATAGGCGAGGCGGCGCTCTTCCTCGAGTCCGGCGCGTCCCTGTTCATCGAGCGTGCGCTGGCTCGGAAACAGCCCTTCCTCCCAGCCGGGGAGATAGACCGTCTCGAACTCGAGGCCCTTGGCGCCATGCAGCGTCATGATCGACACGCGCTCTTGATCGACTGCGCTATCGGCCTCCATGACGAGCGATACATGTTCGAGGAAGGACTCAAGGTCGGGAAAGGCCTCCATCGCCCGGACAAGCTCTTTCAAATTGTCGAGCCGCCCGGTGGCCTCGGGCGTCTTGTCCGAACGCCACATCTCGGTGTAGCCGGATTCATCGAGCACCTGCTCGGCAAGCTCATGCTGCGGCTTTGAATCGATCAGCGTGCGCCAGCGGTCGAAATCGCCAATGAGGCCGCGCAGCGCGCCGCGGGGCTTTGGCTTTAATTCCTCGCTTTCGACAAGAACGCGCGCCGCCTGCATCAGCGGAATGGCTTCGCGCCGCGCATATTCATGCAGCATTTGCAGCGTCGCGTCGCCGAGGCCGCGTTTGGGCGTATTGATGATGCGCTCGAAGGCGAGATCGTCGGCCGGCTGGGCGACGCAGCGCAGATAGGCGAGCGCGTCGCGAATTTCGAGTCGCTCATAGAAACGCGGGCCGCCGATGACGCGATAGGGCAGGCCGATCTCGACGAAGCGCTCTTCGAATTCGCGCATCTGAAACGACGCGCGCACGAGAATGGCGATCTCTTCGAGCGAATGGTCCTTACGGCTGAGCTGCTCGATATCCTCGCCGATGCTGCGCGCTTCTTCCTGGCTGTCCCAGACGCCGGTGAGCGTCGGCTTTTCGCCCTCGCCGCCATCGGTGAACAGCGTTTTGCCGAGCCGGCCTTCATTATGCGAGATGAGATGCGAGGCGGCGGCGAGAATATGTCCGGTCGAGCGGTAGTTGCGCTCCAGGCGGATGACCTTGGCGCCGGGAAAATCCTGCTCGAAACGCAGGATGTTCTCGACCTCGGCGCCGCGCCAGCCATAGACGCTCTGATCGTCGTCGCCGACGCAGCAGAGATTTTGTTTCCCCGGCGCCCGCTGCGAGATCAGCCGCAGCCACAGATATTGCGCGATATTGGTGTCCTGATATTCGTCGACCAGAATATATTTGAAGCGGCGCTGATAGTCGGCGAGCACATCCGGATTGTCGCGAAAGAGCCGCAGGCTCTCCATCAAGAGATCGCCGAAGTCGACGGCGTTCAAGACCTTGAGCCGCTCCTGATAGAGTGCGTAGAGCGCCGCGCCTTTGCCATTGGCGAAGCTCTCAGCCTCGCCGGCGGGAACCTGCGCCGGCGTCAATCCGCGGTTCTTCCAGCCGTCGATCCGCATGGCGAGCGCGCGCGCCGGCCAGCGCTTGTCGTCGATATTCTCCGCGCGCAGCACCTGCTTCAAGAGGCGGATCTGATCATCGACATCGAGAATGGTGAAGTTCGGCTTCAGCCCGACGAGTTCAGCGTGACGGCGCAGGATCTTGGCGCTGATCGCGTGAAAGGTGCCGAGCCATTGCATGGCCTGCGCGCCCTCGCCGACCAGCGCCTCGACGCGTTGGCGCATCTCGCGCGCCGCCTTGTTGGTGAAGGTGACGGCGAGGATTTCATAGGCGCGCGCCTTGCCGAGCGCCAGGATGTGGCCGATGCGCGTCGTCAGCGCCCGCGTCTTGCCGGTGCCGGCGCCGGCAAGCACGAGCACCGGACCGTCGAGCGTTTCGACGGCGGCGCGCTGCTCGGGGTTGAGCGCATCGAGATAGCGCGGCCGCCCCGCGCTCGCCGCCGCGCGCGCGGCAAGCCCGCCCATTTGCGGCGCGTAATGGTCGATCTCGGGCGGAGGGCTCTTCATGATTCTTCAATCATATAGGAGAACGGAACGCGAATCACTGTTTCGGCCGTTTATTGGGCGCCAATCCCCCGGCCCCTCATCTCACTTCTCCCCGCATGCGGGGAGAAGAGGCGGCCGACGTCGCGCAAACATTTGCACAAGGAGCGCAGTCTCTATGACCCCAGGGTTGAGGGGCTTGGGGACGTTTCACGCGCTTCTAACGCCCGCTCCAGCACGAATACCCGCAGCGCCGAGGATAGATTGGCTTCACCCCGTCCGGCGTCGACCCCGGCGATGAGCGCCGCGAGCGAGACGCCGTCCTGCGCGGCGATGTCTTTCAGCGCCCGCCAGAAGGCGTCCTCCAGCGACACGCTGGTGCGATGGCCGGCGATGACGACGGAATGCTTGACGATTCGGCGCGAACTGGCGTCTTGCGCCTGCGCCTCACTCACGCCTGATCGTCCGCTTCCCGCTCGCGCCGATGCGCCTCGAGCCTGGCGCTCTCCAGCTGCGCCTGCGCGGCGGTCAACTCCCGCTCGGATTTGCTGCGCCCGAAGGCTGTGCGCTTCGCTTGCGTGGCGTCGTCCTTGACGCGGCGGTCGCGTTGTTTGCGCGCGCGCCGCAGATTGACGACGTCGCCCATCAAGGCTTTTTGCGGAAGGCGTCGATCGAGACGATCTTGTCGTCGCCTTCTTCCTTTGCTTCGACCGGCTTGAGTTTTTTTTGCCTGTCGGCGCCCGGCGTCTTGTTCGGCTCTACTTTGGCCGGCTCTGATTTTACCGGCTCGACCTTGGCCGGCTTGAACGGCTTTGCCGGCTCTGGCGTTTTCGCGACAAGGCTTGGTCCTGGAAAAGGCGCGTCCTCGTCGTCGCTATCCTCAAGCGCGTCTTCGGCGCTCTCAAAGCGCAGGCCGAATTCGACGGCAGGATCGAAAAAGCCGGTGACGGCCGCGTAGGGCACGTAGAGATGCTCGGGGACCGAGCGGAACGATAGGGTGACGCCGAAACCTTCTTCGTCGACTTCCAGATTCGACCATTGATGCTGCAGGATGATCGTCAGCTCGCTCGGCCATTGTTCGGCGAGGCGGCGCGAAATCGTGACGCCCGGCGCATCGGTGCGGAAGCTGATGGTGAAGTGATGGTCGCCGGGCAGATAGCCGCTCTCGGCGACGTCGCCCAGCACTTTGCGCATGACGCCGCGCATGGCGTCCTGAACGAGAAGATCGTAGCGAATAATGTCTTTAGCCATTGCGTCGCGCCAGACTGCCATCCGTATGGTCGACCGGCTACCCGCTTCCGACCGCCATGCTTGCCGCGCTAGCATCACGGCGGCGCGGCGCGAGAAAATTGAAGTGGAGGCTTCTGTTGCCAGGCGCCTCCTGACCCCGCCTAGAAGTGCTAACCCCTAGGGCTTAATTCCCAGTTTGGGCGCCGCATTACGCGGCGACGGCCACCGGAGCATAGTTGTCGTTGGCAACTATAAGTTTGACCCGATAACGGCGGTATCATGCCGAGCAAAAAAGCACCCTTTACACCCTCGTCAATCCTATTTCGCCCCCGCCAAAAACCGCCGCGCGGACGGGCTTTGGTGGAGGCGCCGGGTACCGCCCCCGGGTCCGAATGGTTTATTACGGTGTTCGTTTATCGCCATAGCCGACGCAAGCGCCGGCGAATTGAATATAGGCGCTTGGGGGATTTTGTGAAAGTCCCCACCGTCTGCGTCTTCAGCGCTTTTGCCGAGGGGGCGTGGCGCGAACGAGCCTGGCCTATTGCGCGCCGACGCGCTTCACCGCGCCAAAGCCCTTCGCATCCATGGCGAGGTGCAGCCGGTTCTGCAGCCCAGCGTCGTCGCCCTTGACGAGCAGTCCGGCGTTTTCGGCGATCGCCTCGCAGAGGGCAGCCACCCAGGGCTCCTCGCTTTTGGCGAAATCGCTGAGCACATAAGCATGGACCAGCGCCTTATCGCCGGGGTGGCCGATGCCGAGCCGCAGCCGCTTATAGTCGTTGCCGATATGCGCGGTGATTGAGCGCAGCCCGTTGTGGCCCGCGACGCCGCCGCCTGTCTTGATCCGGCATTTGGCCGGCGCGAGATCGAGTTCGTCGTGAAGGACGACGATGTCATCGACGCCGATCTTGTGAAAACGCGCGGCTTCGCCGACAGAACGGCCGCTCTCGTTCATATAGGTCTGCGGCTGCAGCAGCATGACCTTTACGCCGCCGATCGCCCCTTCGCTGACGAGGCCTTGGAAGCGCGCCCGCGCTTGTGGAAAGCCGTGTCGCTTGGCGATCGCTTCGAGCGCCATAAAGCCGATATTGTGCCGGTTCTTGGCGTAGGCGCGTCCGGGATTGCCCAGTCCGACAAGGAGCAGCATGTGAGCCTCTGACATAAAAATGGCCGGGCGAACCCGGCCATTATCACGGTAAGCTTCGCCGCGCTTACTTCTTCTTTTCTTCCTTGGCGGGAGCGGCCGCAGGCGCAGCCGCCGCGGCTGGAGCCTCCTCGGCGCCGCCGCCACCCGGCGGCGTCAGGCTCGCGACAGTGAAATTCTTGTCGGGATTCGTGGGCTTGCAGCCCTCCGGCAGCGGAATCGCCGAAATATGCAGCGAATCATTGAAGTCCATGCCCGTCAGGTCGGCGGTGATGGCCTCCGGAATATTGTCGGCCGGCACCCACATCTCCACCGTGTGATAGACGATGTTGAGCGCGCCGCCGCGCTTGATGCCAGGCGCAGCTTCCTGGTTGGTGAAATGCACCGGCACTTGCACGCGCAGCCGCGAACCCGGCTTCAGGCGCAGGAAATCCACGTGCATCGGCGTGTCTTTGATGACGTCAAGCTGATAGTCGCGCGGGATGGCGCGCTCTTTCTTGCCGTCGATGTCGAGCTCGAAGATCGTCGTGAGGAAGTGCCCGGCGAAGATCAGTTGAGTAAGGCTCTTCTTCTCGAGCGAGAGCGGCTGCGGCGCTTCGCCGCCGCCATACAGCACTGCTGGTATACGGCCCTCACGGCGAACGCTGCGGGCGGCCCCCTTGCCTGTCCCGCTGCGCACCGTGGCCGCGAGCTTCTTGGTCTCGGCCATGTCGGTGTCCTTTAAATCAAAAGAAAAGGCGCTGCTTCGCCTCCAGGGGTGTCGGAAACGCAGGCGCCGCGGCGCTTATAGGGGACCGCGCCACGGGAGGCAAGGCGGAGGGCCGGAAACATTCAATTTGACCCCTTTCCGATAGCGGCCGGCGCCTCATATGGCCGCAGATCGCTGGCCTTTTGGGCGGCATGGCGCAGCCGCGGCTTCGTTCCGGCTGCAAGAGAAAGGGTTCCAACATGCGTACTTTGATGACGTGCATCGCGCTTCTCGGACTCGTCGGCTTGGCGGCGACGCCGGCTCAGGCCGACCGTCAGCTCACCCGCGAAGAGAAATCCAGCATCCGTTCAGCGATGAAGGACGCGCAGTGCTCCGGCGGCAAGATGGAATTCGACGACGGGAAATTCGAAGTCGACAACGCGAAATGTCAGGACGGGAAGCGCTACGATCTCACCTTCGATCGCAATTTCAAGATGACCGGCAAGGAGCTCGAAGACAACAAATATTATGGCAGTGGACGCTACAACAAGCGCGATAACCGGCGCGACACCTATTAACGCGCCTCTCGGGCGGTCATAGGATTTGCCGTCCGCGCATATGCGCGACGCCGCGCCGGAAGATCGACGTTGGCCGGTGCCGCGGCGCGTGTGGCGCGATAGCATCAGGCCCCCACCCGATGTCGAGCGTTGAGGAGCCTGGAAAGCTTCCGGCGCGATCCACATAGGGTGGGGTTTTGTCCAGCTGAATCGCCGGCGCAACCCGCGTCAACAGACCGAGCGGGGAGTCCTGATCGACCAGATAATGATTGAGATCGTCCTGGCTGATGGGAACGGCCGCTTCCGCGTTGGCGGCGAAACGCATGCCGAGCATGGCCGTCCCGGCGAGCGACACACGGACGATCCAGCGGCCGCCTTCCTCTGCGCGGCGCAGCGCCGCGGCGAGCACGCCGAGCGCGCCGAGGCAGCCTGAACCGTAATCATTGAAATAGGCGGGAATGAGCGCCGGCTCGCCAAGTGCATCGCTGTGCATGGCGGCGAGGCCGGTCGCGGCCTGAGCGAGCTGCTCCCAGCCACGCCGCTCGGCCCAGGGGCCCTGAAAGCCGTAGGCGTTGACCTCGACGTAGATCAAGCGCGGGTTGATCCGCCACAGAGCCTGCGGCGCAAATCCTCGCTTCGCCAGCGATCCCCAACGGAATCCCTGCACGAAAACGTCGCAGTCGCGAACGAGATCGAGCGCGCGGGCGCGATCGGCGTCGGCGCGCAAGTCGATATAGGCGGTCTTCTTGCCGAATGACGTGTCGATGTCGAAGCCGAGAATATGGTCGAGATAGGGGTTGCGACAGTGAATGACGTCGGCGCCATGCTCCGACAGCAGTTTGCCGATCGTCGGTCCGGCGACGACATGCGTGAAATCGAGAACACGGAGCCGCTCGAGCGGCCGCGCGGCGGCAGGCGTGAAAGGAACGGGCGCCGCGTCGCCCTGCCGCACAAGCTCGATCGGCGGCGTATCGCCGATCGCGCGGCCCTGCGGATGCGCGCGCCACTCTTCGGGGCTTCGCAAGATCGCCGCGCAGAGGCCGAGCGCGGAAAGTTCGTCCTCGAGCGTCTGCGCCTCAAAGCGCGTAACGCTTTTGGCGATGGCTTCGCGCTCATTTGGACAGTCGAGATAGCGCAATATGCCGTCGCGCAGATGCTGATAGGCGCCGTTGAAAAAGATGCGCCGTCCATCACGGGTGCGATAGAAATTATTCACCGCTGTATGGACGGCGCTGATGTCGAATTGCCAGCCGCTCTGAAAGAAATAGGCGATCTCATTGAACAGCAGGCCGGCGTGCCGCCGGTCGATTCGCACCTGCTGCGCGCCCAGGCCGCGACTTTCGCCGATAGAGGCGATTGTTGCGCCGATCGCGCCCATCAGCGCGACGGCGAAGTCATGAACCTCGATGGGCGAGTCGACGTAGCCAGGCGTCTGATCGACATGAATCTGCGACGAATGTTGAGGTAGGTTCAGTCGCTGCGTGATCGCCGCGAGAATTTCTTTTTGCCGCTGGCTGTACAAATCGACAACTCCGCCAAGCGCGCCGGGTGGATATCGAAGCCGCATGCGAATTCTAGCGGCCTTGGCGCGCGCCGCCGGCTTGGCCAAGTAGAGCACGGCGTATCTAGCGCGACGGCAAACTTTATTGTTGTATCTGATGATTGCGAGTCGCGAGACGTCGAATGTTTAAGTGGAATATATTTATTCTGGCGCTCGGGCTGGCGCTGAACGTTTCTAACGCCGAGGCGCGACCGAAAGCGCCCGATTTTGGCCCGCCCATGCGCATCCTGATCGTGCGCGGGGAGGGACCGGATTGTCCTTCGAACTGCCCCGAATGGATTTCTTTGGAAGGGGCAATCGTGAAGGAAACGCCCGCTCTGTTTCGCAAGGCGCTGGAACAGATCGGCGCTCGAAAGCCGCAAGTGCTCATTAGCTCCGGCGGCGGCGTGGTCGTCGCCGCAATGGAAATGGGGCGTTTGCTGCGCGCCAAAGGGCTCGACGTCAGCGTCGCGCGCACGCTCGTCGAGCCGCCGGCAGAGAACACGGCGCCCAAGAAAACATCGCAGTCTGCGGTGGCGGTCGTAGAGGGCGGCAGACCCTCCATCAGCGGCGCCTATTGCGCCTCGGCTTGCCCCTTGCTGCTTGCGGCGGGCAAGGCGCGCCACGTCGCGCTTTACGCGCGCGTCGGTCTGCACAAGATGGTCATTCCGGAGCACGACGAGACGCAACATGTGCGTTATCTCCAAACGCGCACGTTGACGCTAGGCGACCAAGTGATCTCGAAGCAGACCCGCGTCGTCGGCGAGCAAGACGTGGTCACACACATCGGGCGCCATTCGACCTCGGAGAAGGACTATCGCAAGGTCGCGGCCTATCTCGATGAGATGGGACTACCGTCGGCGAAGGTCGTGGAGTTCATGCACAAGGCTTCGCCGGACGGCATGGTCTGGATGTCGCGACAGGGTCTCGCCGACACATTGCTCGCGACCGATGCGCAGCCGCCCGAGGCGGCGCTCGGTCTTGCGCCTAAGGTCGTCGCGCCGGCGCCGGCCAGAGAGGCGTCGACCGCGAGCGATTCCCGTTTTCCGCTTACCATCGGGCAACTCGGCGCGCTCGGCGTGATCGCGCTCGCCATGTTTGCGGCGATGCTGATCTCGTTCCGGCGCGGCGGATGGCCGGGCGGCGCGGACCAACGCCGCGATCCGCCTCCGCTGTCATAACGCGTCTACGCCTTGTTTTCCGGCAAGTTCAGCCTGATGTGCAGTTCGCGCAGATGCCTTATCGTCGCTTCCGACGGCGCGCCCATCAGTAGATCCTCGGCGCGCTGATTCATCGGGAACAGCGTCACTTCGCGCAGGTTTTCCTCTTCCGCGAGCAGCATGACGATGCGGTCGACCCCTGGCGCGATGCCGCCATGCGGCGGCGCGCCATATTGAAAGGCGCGATACATGCCGCCGAATTTCTCGATCAGCACATCTTCGCCATAGCCGGCGATCTCGAAGGCTTTTTTCATGACGTCGGGACGATGGTTCCGGATCGCGCCGGACGATAACTCCACGCCGTTGCAGACGATGTCATATTGGTAGGCGAGGATGGTGAGCGGGTCCTGACTTTCCAGCGCCTCCATGCCCCCTTGCGGCATCGAGAAGGGATTGTGCGAGAAGTCGACCTTCTTCTCGTCCTCGTTCCACTCATACATCGGGAAGTCGACGATCCAGCAAAATTCGAAGACGTCTTTCTTCGATACGCCGAGTTCGTCGCCGATGCGGATGCGCGCCATGCCGGCGAGACGTGCGGCGGCGGTCTCTTCTCCCGCGGAGAAGAACACAGCGTCGCCGGCCGTCGCGCCACATTTTTCAAAGATGCGATCAATGACATGCGGCGTCATGAACTTTGCGATCGGACCCGTATAACCCCTCATAGAATCCGGTTCCTCGCCCGGAATATCCCTCATAACAATGTAGCCCAGCCCCGGCGCGCCCTCGCTGCGCGCCCAGTCGTTCAATTTGTCGAAGAAGCTTCTCGGCTGGGCGGCGGCGCCCGGCGCGGGTATGGCGCGCACGGTCTTGCCTTTGAACGCCTTGAAGCTCACGTCTTCGCGGGCGAATTCCTCCGACACGTCGGCGATGAGCAGGGGGTTGCGCAAATCCGGCTTGTCGGTGCCATATTTGAGCATCGACTCGCGGAAGGAAATGCGCGGAAATTTCTGCGTGACCGCCTTGCCGTTGGCGAACTCCTCGAACAAGCCGCGCAGCACCGGCTCGATCGCGCCGAACACGTCTTCCTGCGTGACGAAGCTCATTTCGACGTCGAGCTGGTAGAATTCTCCCGGCGAGCGGTCGGCGCGCGCGTCCTCGTCGCGAAAGCAGGGCGCGATCTGGAAATAGCGATCGAAGCCGGCGACCATGATGAGCTGTTTGAACTGCTGGGGCGCCTGCGGCAGCGCGTAGAATTTCCCCGGATGCAGGCGCGAAGGCACGAGAAAGTCGCGCGCGCCCTCGGGCGAGGAAGCGGTCAGAATCGGCGTCTGGAACTCGAAGAAGCCCGCCTGCTTCATGCGCATGCGGATCGAGTCGATGATCCGGCCGCGCAGCATGATGTTCTGGTGCAGCTTTTCGCGCCGCAGGTCGATGAAGCGATATTTGAGGCGCGTGTCCTCCGGATAGGGCTGGTCGCCGAAGACCGGCACCGGCAATTCGGCGGCGGCGCCCAACACCTCGATTTCGTTGACGTAAACCTCGACCTGTCCTGTCGGCATGTCGGGATTTTCGGTGCCGGCGGGGCGCTTGCGCACCTCGCCGTCGAGCCGCACCACCCATTCGGAGCGCAGTTTCTCCGCCTGCGCAAAAGCGGGCGAATCGGGATCGACGACGCATTGCGTCAGCCCGTAGTGATCGCGCAGGTCGATGAACAGCACGCCGCCGTGATCGCGGATGCGATGGCACCAGCCCGAGAGTCGGATTTTCTGGCCGACGAGCGCCTCATTGGGCGCGCCACAATTATGCGAACGGTAGCGATGCAAGGGTCGGCTCATGGGGTGGAGGTGTAAAAGAACGGGATCCCGGAACGATCGGGCGTTTTCGCGCGCAGAAAGGGCATGGGCCATCGTCGGCTGTCAAGCCGAGCCCCGCCGGGCGGCAGCGCTATTTCCTGAAGAACGCTTCCGCCGCCGCGCTCGCCGCCTGTTTCTCCGCGCGCTTGGCCTCGAGCCGGGCGATCTCTAGCCGCAGTCGCTCGATGCGTTCGTCGAGTTCGGCGACGGACAGAAGATCGAGCGGCTGGCCGATCTCGAAAGCCGCCGGACGCGGCGCGTCATCCTGTTCGCTTTTCATCACCGCGCGACCTCGGCTGGATTTCTTCGATCACTGGCCAAAATAGCGCCCGAGGACTCAAGCGCCAACTTGTGGACGCGCGTCATTTGAGCGTAACTTCCGGCGCGCTTGATGAACCGCGCAGGCGGGGCGTCGGCGGCCGCTAGGCGCGGCCGGAAGCGTCCAAGACCGCCAAGGCGCGGCGCGTCCCGCGCCCGCCTCTCTTTCCGGACGAAATAGGTATGACCAAGTGGGTGTATAGTTTCAGCGCCGGTCGGTCCGAGGGATCGGCGTCGATGAAAGAGCTTTTGGGCGGCAAAGGGGCCAATCTGGCTGAAATGGCGGCGCTCGGACTGCCAGTGCCGCCCGGCTTCACCATCACCACCGAGGTCTGCGCCTATTTTTACGCCAACGGCAAGACCTTTCCCGCCGATCTCGCCGGGCAGGTCGACGCAGCGCTTGCCGATATCGGCCGCGTCGCCGGGCACGCCTTCGAAGATCCGCAGCAGCCGCTGCTCGTCTCCGTGCGTTCGGGCGCCCGCGCCTCAATGCCCGGGATGATGGACACGGTGCTCAATCTCGGTCTCAACGACGAGACCGTGGAAGCGATCGCGCGCAACGCCGGCGACGAACGCTTCGCCTGGGACTGCTACCGACGCTTCATCGAAATGTATTCTAGCGTCGTGCTCGGCGTCGAGCATCACGAGTTCGAGGAAGCGCTGGAGAGAATCAAAGAGAGTAAGGGCTTCGCGCTCGATACGCAGCTGACCGCCGACGATTGGCGCAAGGTCGCCGCGCAATACAAGGCGATCGTCCAACAGGCGGCCGGCAAGAGCTTCCCGCAGGATCCGCGCGAGCAATTGTGGGGCGCGATCAAGGCGGTGTTTTCATCCTGGATGAATAATCGCGCCATCGTCTATCGCGGCCTGCATAACATTCCCGAAAGCTGGGGCACCGCGGTCAATATTCAGGCGATGGTGTTTGGCAATATGGGGGCGCAATCGGCGACCGGCGTCGCCTTCACGCGTAACCCTTCGACCGGCGTGCGCGAGCTCTACGGCGAATATCTGATCAATGCGCAGGGCGAAGACGTCGTCGCCGGCATTCGCACGCCGCAACCGATCGCCCAGTCGGCGAGCCACGCCTCTGGCTTCGAGAAGATTTCACTCGAAGCGGCGATGCCGGCGATCTTCGCCGAATTCAAGGGATACGCCGACAAGCTCGAACGCCACTTCCGCGACATGCAGGACATGGAGTTCACGGTCGAGCGCGGCAAATTATGGATGCTGCAGACGCGCGCCGGCAAGCGCACAGCGCGCGCGGCGCTGAAACTCGCCGTCGACATGGCCCGCGAAGGCCTCATCGGCAAGGATGAGGCGATCACGCGCGTCGAGCCGCAGTCGCTCGAACAATTGCTGCATCCGACGATCGATCCCGCGGCGAAGCGCAATATTCTCGCCACGGGTCTGCCCGCCTCGCCGGGCGCGGCTGTGGGCGAAATTGTCTTCGATCCGGAAGAAGCCGCAAAGCTCGCCTCGAACGGCCGCAAAATCATCCTCGTGCGCATCGAGACGAGTCCCGAAGACATCGGCGGCATGCATGGGGCGGAAGGCATTCTTACCGCGCGCGGCGGCATGACCTCGCACGCCGCCGTCGTGGCGCGCGGCATGGGCAAGCCCTGCGTCACCGGCGCCGGCGCGCTGCGCATCGACTACGAGGACCAGAGCTTTACCGTCGCCGGCAAGCGCTTCGGCAAGGGCGATCGCATCACCATTGACGGCTCCGCCGGGCAGGTCATCGCCGGCGAGGTGAAGATGCAGCGGCCGGAGCTCACCGGCGAATTCGCCGTGCTGATGTCCTGGGCGGACCAGAAGCGGCGTTTGAAGATTCGCGCCAACGCCGAAACGCCGTCAGACGCGCGCGCCGCGCGCCGTTTCGGCGCCGAAGGCATTGGCCTCGCGCGCACTGAGCACATGTTTTTCGAAGGCGAGCGCATTGTCGCGGTGCGCGAGATGATTCTCGCCGATGACGCCGAAGGGCGCCGCCTCGCGCTGGCGAAACTGCTTCCCATGCAGCGCGAGGACTTCAAGCAGCTTTTCGAGATCATGTCGGGCCTGCCGGTCACGATCCGTCTGCTCGATCCGCCGCTGCATGAATTCCTGCCGCATTCGGATGCCGAGATCGCCGCCGTGGCGAAGGCGATGGGCGCCGATCCGGTGAAGCTGCGCCGTCGCGCCGCGCAGCTTTCCGAATTCAATCCGATGCTCGGCTTTCGCGGCGTGCGGCTCGCCGTCATCTTCCCAGAGATCGTCGACATGCAGGCGCGTGCGATTTTCGAGGCGGCGATCGAAGCCAGTCTTTCGACGGGCGAACCGGTCGACATCGAGATCATGGCGCCGCTCGTTTTCACGCGCGCGGAACTCGATCTCGTCAAGGCGCGCGTCGCCGAAATGGCGAAGCTCGTCGAGGGCGAGACCGGGATCAGGCCGAACTATCACGTCGGCACCATGATCGAACTGCCGCGCGCGGCGCTGCGCGCCGGCGACATCGCGCCATCGGCGGATTTCTTCTCCTTTGGCACCAACGACCTGACGCAAACGACGCTCGGCATTTCGCGCGACGATTCGGGCTCCTTCCTCAACGCCTATCTTGAAAAGGGGCTGCTGCCGGCCGACCCGTTCGTGACGATCGATCAGGAAGGCGTCGGCGAGCTTGTGCGGCTTGGCTGCGACCGCGCCCGTGCGGCGAATCCGACGATTACGCTCGGGGTTTGCGGCGAGCATGGCGGCGATCCGGCGTCGGTCGCCTTCTTCGACAAGATCGGCTTCGACTATGTGTCCTGTTCGCCGTTCCGCGTGCCGATCGCGCGGCTCGCCGCGGCGCAGGCGGCGCTCGGCGAAAAGGCGTCGAGCACGGCCTAAGGACGTTCCATACAAAAGGCGCCGCAGATGAGCGGCGCCTTTCGTTTCCATCGACTTTCTTACTTGATCATTTTCACGGTGCGGCCGACTTCGGGCGCGCCCTGTTCGCCTTGCGGCGCGATCCAATCTGGAACCCAGGTCAGCGCAACCACCACGAAGAACGCAAAGGCCGCGACCCACATAATGATCTTGCCGAGTTCCGCACCACTGTGCACTGCGAGCGCCATATCAGACCCTCCTCGATGCTGAAAAGCCACGCCGCGATGGGGCGTTAACGCCGTCTTTCGCGTGCGGCTTTGCTATGCCCCGGATGTGGCGTCGCCCGGCCTCAAATCAAGCGGTCAAGTTCAAAGAATGTCAGCTAAACCATTGCTTTATACGCTGCGCTGCAGATTCAGCGCCAGCAGTTTGGCGAGAGATGCTTGGCTACTCTTGGGGTCACGATGTAACGCGTCGACTTTCCGCCGTCATGGCCGGGCTTGTCCCGGCCATCCACGCCGCCACCACGCGCAGCGGCCTCGCGTGGATACCCGCGACAAGCGCGGGCATGACGCGCTGAGAGAGCCTTGATCGCCTGCCGTTGGCTGGGTCGTCGAAGTTCGAAACGCTGGCTGCTTCTTCACCCCGCCTTACGCGCTCTCCAGCTCCTGGTCGCGGTGGTTCATCTCGAAGCGGCGCACGATCAGCCGCACGAGATACAGGCCGAACTCGGGGTTTTGAAAATAAAGCTGTTCGAACTGCTCATAGGTGATGACGAGCAGACTGACGTCGCCGATGCAGCGCGCCGTCGCGGTGCGTTTGCCGTGGGTCGTAAAGAGCGCCATCTCGCCGAAAATCGCGCCGGGCGAGAGAATCGCGCCGCGTTCGACGATTTCAACGCGTCCTTCGACGACGACGAAGGCCTCGTCGGCGTCGTCGCCCTTCAGGAAGACCGCTTCGCCGGCTCGCAGCGTGCGCGGATGCATGAAGGGCTTCAGCCATTCGATGTTCAAGTCGGTGCCGTTGGCTTCCCGCACGCTGGCGATGAGCTTGCGCATTTCGCGCATGCGGGTGAAGTTGAGCGGCAGGTTGATCGCATGTTTGGCGATCGTCGGCGGGCTGGCGATGATGAGCCCCAAGGTCACGCCCAGCACATTGCCGAGCATCGCCGTGATGCGCAGCGGGATCATCCGCTTCATGTAAGCGGCGCCGACGACCGTCGACGCTTCCGCCCAGGCGAGCGCCGTCAGCGCCGCCGCGCCGACCGTCTTTCCCGTATCCGACGCAGCCCAGCTCATTAGCGTATCGATCAGTTCCGACATTTCAGCTTCCATCCTTACGCCGCGCTTAACCTTTGCGCGTATTCAAGACAAGCGTTCAAAAAGCGTGCGGGACTGGACTTTCCCATGCGCTTTCGCACATTCGCTCCATGCGACAAACGAGCCGAATCCTGCGGATCGACACATCCGGGCGCGGATTTTACGAATTCACCGAGGCCGTCCGCGACTTTGCCCGCGGCGCCCGCATGACGCAGGGGCTGGCGACGGCGTTCTGTCGCCATACGTCCGCGTCGCTGCTCATTCAGGAAAACGCCGATCCCACCGTGCTGCGCGATCTCGAAGCCGTCTTCGCAAGGCTCGCGCCGGAAGGCGCGGATTACGCCCATGATACGGAAGGCGCCGACGACATGCCGGCGCATATTCGCGCCGCGCTCACGCAGACGCAGCTCTCGATCCCCCTCATTGGCGGCGCGCTGGCGCTTGGAACTTGGCAGGGCGTCTTTCTTTTCGAGCACCGCCGGCGGCCGCACCGGCGCGAGGTCGCGCTGCATCTGATCGGCGAATGATCGCGCCGCTGCGTCATTCTGGCACGATCGCGTCGCCGCGCCGGCAACGGTTCCGCAAGGCTAATGAACGATAAGATTTTGCGAAGGATCGCATCCGGGGCGGAGCGGCGCAAATCGCGGCGCCTTGCCAGACGCGCCGTCGCACATGGATCAGTCTATGCGTCGTCAGTCGAGAACGCGTTTCGTGCGCAGAGGGGTTGCGCCCTGGGTCTTTAGCGTAACGGCGCCATGGGCGCTCGGCGTCGGCGTGCTGGTCTCCTTCACCGCGGTCGCCGGGCAGGACCCCGTCGCCGATTGGCGCGTTTCTCCGCTCGCGGCGCGCGCGCCAGGGGCGCTGACGCTCGGCTTCAGCGAGGCGGCAAGCGGCGATTACGGGTTCTATGGCCAAACGCGCGCCCAAATCCAGCAGGCGCGCCTTATCGTCGGCGGCCCGGAGGAGGGCGTAGTCCTCGACGAGCGCGAGCCGCACGTCGATCTTAAGCCCGATGTGAAGCATTTTCCCCAGGTCGATCGGCGCCATAAGGGCGATCCGGTGGTCGCCATGCGGCCTGGGTTCGAGACCCGCCGGCCGCAGCCGGCGAATTTGGGGCTGAGCGAATCGCCGCCGCTCTCCTTCGGCCTTGAGGGCAAGTCGACGCGGCCGACGGCGACGCCGCTTGCGCCGCGCGGCAAAACCCCGGGCGACGAAGCGCTCGAAGAGGCGGACGCGGGCTCCGCCGCGCCAGAGCCGGCGACGACGCAAAAGTCGATGGCGGCCGCCTCGCCGGCGCAGAGTTCGTCGATCTCGACGCCGACCGGCGCCGACGCGCCTCGCGACATTGGGCGGGAGGCGCTCACCGAACGCGCCCTTCATGGCGCATCCCCGCAGACGCCGCGCGCCGCCGCGCTGGGGTCGTCGACGCCGGCGCAGCCGGACGCCGTGCCCATCGAAGTGTCGTCTTTCCCCGGCGCGACGCTGGCGCTGTCGACGCCAGGGAAGGATTTGGGCGCGTCACGTCCTGATTATGCCGCTTCGATCGATCCGGAAAAGCTTGGCCGCGAGGCTCGCTGCCTGGCGGAAGCGGTCTATTTCGAGGCCCGCAGCGAGCCCGAGGCCGGGCAGGCCGCCGTCGCCCAGGTCGTGCTCAACCGTGTCCAGAGCGGCCTCTACCCGTCGAGCGTTTGCGGCGTCGTCTATCAGAACCGGCGCCACTATCGCGGCTGCCAGTTCTCCTTCGCCTGCGAAGGCAAGTCGCTCCGCATCACCGAAGGCGACGCCTGGGAACAGGCGGTGCGCGTCGCCAAGGAGGTCATGGTCGGTCGAACCTACATCTCCGACGTCGGCCGTTCGACGCATTATCATGCCAATTACGCCCATCCGCGCTGGGCGCGCGCGCTCAGAAAGATGGACGTCATCGGCAGGCATATTTTCTACCGGCTGAAGCCGGGACAGACGTAGGAGCTGTAGGGAACAATTCAGATCGAATTTGAGGAGACCAAGTTCGACTTAATTCCCTCCTACCACTTTCTTCGTCACATGGGGTCCAACCATCCCCGGAAAGAATGCTTGTATGCTGGCCTCGTTAAAGGGCAGCCGATATTCTTTGGTGTCGTCTCTTATGACAAGATTGAACCTAGCCCATGTGGAAAGGAAATCTTGTTCCGTGAGCCCCTCGGGCGGGTTAAATTTTGCAATTAGTTCAATGGGTGCGCCGGGAGGTATCAAATTTATTGCACCGATTTCAAGAATTTCACGTTCTGCGATGATTTCCAAAGATATTTCGGTACCCTTTAACGCCGATCGGATAGCTGCCGAAACCAGTCGGACTTCTCGTTGAGATGCGTTCGTTCCATGAAATCTCATCGAGTAAACATTTCTACCCGATAACGGGCCGCCTTCGAGCGTTGTATTATAGAAAAACTGTAGAGGTCCCTCGTCTTGCGTCGCCTTTTTTGAGTTGTCTACAGCACCGCCTATGCCCTGTCCGTTCCAAATTATGAGTCCGGCAGCTCCCATGGTGATAAGGAGCATGAGGGCAGTGCCGAAACTTCCAACGACGAAAAAATGCCAAGCGTGCAAACCGAACTTTCCTTCGGAAAGGCGGCGGCTATTAAACCGACGCGCATAACCCGCTGCTGAGACTATCAACATGATCGTTCCCAGCACAGCTAGAAAAACAGCAATCCCTTGATCTATATAGCCGCTCATTTGAGCAGCCAACGCAAGAAGATAAGATGCCCCAGAGGCTAGTAATTTCATCATTCGTCTCTATCACGACTCCGTTCGCGTCGCTTGCCGACCACCGGTTGACGATTGCGCTGTAAAATTTTCCTCTTTGCCACGTCTGAGAATAAGTCCGGCGAATATGCCTCGGCAGTCACTCGATAAGCCGCGCGCGAACGAGCCCGCGCACCGAATTGCCGAGAAAAAACTCGGACCCCGAAATATCTTCGAGCCGCAGGATCGACTCGCGGGCGCGTCCTTGCGCGATTAGCGCGGCGCGCAGCGTTCCGGGCAGCAGGCCGCTGGAGAGCGGCGGGGTCAGCAAAATCTCGCCCTGAGACGCGAAGAGGTTGCAGCGCGCCGCTTCGCAAAGTTCGTCGCGCTCATTTTGAAAGAGAACTTCATCGGCCCCGCAGCGCTGCGCCGCATCAGTGAGCGCGTCTTCATAGAGCGCGCGCCGCGTCGTCTTGTGCCGCAACAGCGGATCGGCGGAGGAAAAGCGCCGCTTTGCGACGGCGACGCGCCAGACGGCATCGGGCGGAATCGGCTCGATCGGCGTGACGCTGGTTTCGATCGTTCCCTCGCGCGCAAGGACCAGCCGCACGCGAAGGCGCCCGCTCGACGCCCCCACGACAGCGGCGTTCAGCGCGTTCCGGACTCGCGCCTCGTCATGGGCGAAGCCGAGCGCGGCGCTCGACGCCGCAAGCCGCGCGAGATGTTCGGGCAGGAGTCGAAAGCCTTCGTCGCGCGTCCACAGCAGCGTTTCGATCAGGCCGAAGTCGTTCTCGCGCCCGTCAGAAAGCGCGCCTTGATCAGACATTCCTCATACTCTTCGCGCGCGCGGGAGTCGGCGACGACGGCGGAGCCGACATTGCAAACGAGGTCGCCTTCCGGAAAAATGGTGAGCGTGCGGATCGCGACGTTGAAACGAATGTCGCCATCAGGCGCGATGACGCCGAGCGCCCCGCAATAGACGCCGCGCGCGGCGCATTCGAGATCGCGGATGATCTCCATCGCGCGGATCTTCGGCGCGCCGGTCACCGAGCCGCACGGGAAAAGCCCGGTGAACAGATCCTTCAGCGTCACGTCGTCGCGCAGCCGCGCCTCGATGCCCGACGTCATCTGATGCAGCGTCGGATAGGTCTGGATGGTGAAAAGATCCGTCACTTTCACCGTGCCGACGAGGGCCAGGCGCGATAGATCGTTTCGAAGAAGGTCGACGATCATCAGATTTTCGGCGCGGGATTTTTCGTCTTCGACGAGATATTGCGCGCGCGCCATGTCTTCGGTCGGCATCACGCCGCGCTGTGCGGTGCCTTTCATCGGGCGGGCGCGAATGTCGCGATCCTGCGCCTCGAAGAATACTTCCGGCGAGAGCGAGACGACGGTTTCGGCTTCCAGCGCGACGACGCCGCCATAAGCGACCGGCTGGCGCTTGCGCAGACCGCGATAAAGCGAAAGCGCATCGCCGTCATAGCGTCCGTACATCGGGAAGGTGAGATTGATCTGATAAACGTCGCCGGCGAAAATATAGTCTCGGCACTTGTTGAATCGTTGGGTGTACTCCTCCTGAGTCCAGGCAGGGGAAAGCGGAATGTTCGGCGCCGCGCTCTCGGCAGGCGGCAGCGACCAGGGTCGCGGCGCTCGAAACGCGCCAAAGAGGAGCAGCGGCGTGCGCGCGTTGGGCGTCGCTTGAGCGGCGAATTTGGGCTCCAGCGCATAGCCGAGCTCGTAGCCGGCATAGCCGGCGAGGTAGAGGCCGCGCCTTGTCGCCGCCTCCATGCGTTCGAACGCCGCCGCGACGTCTTTCGCCGCGCGCGCGACGATGATCTCCTCCGGCTCCTCGAACAGCAGCGCCTGTCCGTCGCTGCGGCCGTCCTCGAAAACGACGTAAGGCCGCGCCGGCGCGTCTTTTTGCGTCAGGACGGCGGGGCGTTCGGCGGCGTCTTGCATTTTTGGCGGGGCTCGCAATGGAATGTGATGTTACATCAGCCGTCTCCAGTTATGAAACGCCGCATCGTCGCGCAACCTCCCATCCGCTTTGCTCTCGCTGCCCGCGCGGGCTATGACGGCCTATGTCGACATCCGCGCCGCTCCGCTTCCTCTTCATCGGCGACGTTCTGGGCCGTTCGGGCCGCGCGGCTTTGTCGCGCTTTGTCCCCCGGCTGCGCGAAAAATGGGCGCTCGACTTCGTCGTCGCCAATGGCGAGAACGCCGCTGGAGGCTTTGGCATCACCGAAGCCATCTGTGAGGAAATGCTCGGCCTTGGGGTCGATTGCGTCACGCTCGGCAATCACGCCTTCGATCAGCGCGAGGCGCTGGTCTTCATCGAACGCCAGCCGCGGCTGCTGCGCCCGGTCAATTATCCGCCGGGAACGCCGGGACGCGGCGCCGGCCTCTATACGGCGGCGCGCGGGCAGCAGGTGCTCGTCGTCAATCCGATCGGCCGCGTCTTCATGGACGCGCTCGATGATCCTTTTGCCGCCATCGAGCGCGAGCTGGGCGCCTGCCCGCTTGGCGTGGGATGCGACGCCATTTTTATCGACATGCACGCCGAGGCGTCGAGCGAGAAAATGGCGATGGCGCATTTCGTCGACGGCCGCGCGTCCGTGGTGGTCGGCTCGCACACGCATACGCCGACCGCCGACGCGCAGATTCTGCCTGGAGGCACCGGCTATCAGACGGACGCGGGCATGACGGGCGATTACGACTCCGTCGTCGGCATGGACAAGGAGGAGCCGCTTCGCCGGTTCCTGCGCAAGACGCCCGGCGCGCGCTATGAGCCGGCGAATGGCGAGGCGACCTTCTGCGGCGTGGCGGCCGAAATCGGCGCCGACGGACTGGCGACCATGATCTCGCCGGTGCGGCTCGGCGGCCGGCTGCGGGAAGAGTGGCCGAAAGAATGGGACGCGTCGTGAGCCGCCGAGGGCCGCTCTACCCAGAGGCAGTAAGCTCAATTAAATAGCCCATCGAGCAGCGCCCCCGGGCGCGGGCCCCGGAGCGCGCGAATATGAAATGGGAAGATCTCCAGTCGTCGGACAATATCGAGGATCGTCGCGGCCCCGGACCGATGATGGGGGGCGGGCCTCGCATGGGCGGAGGCGGCATCGGCCTTGGCACGATGGTGATCCTTGGACTGATCGGCTGGGCGCTCGGCGTCAACCCTGCGATTCTCATCGGCGGCGCACAGATGATCAACAATATGCGCCAGGAGCGCGAAGCGGCGCTGCCGCGCCAAGAGGCGCCGCGGCAAAGCGCGCCGACCGATCAAATGGGGCGTTTCGTCGCGAAGGTGGTCGGCTCCAACGAGCAGATCTGGTCGCAGGTGCTTCCCGAGCAAAAGGGCGTGCGCTTTCAGCCGCCGCGGCTCGTGCTCTTTAGCGGCTACACCCAGTCGCGCTGCGGCGCGGCGCAGGCGGCGATGGGGCCGTTTTATTGTCCGCTCGACCAGCGCATCTATCTCGACACGTCCTTCTTTAGCGACATGCAGCGGCGCTTCGGCGGCGGCGGCGATTTCGCCTACGCCTATGTGATCTCTCACGAGATGGGCCATCACATTCAGAACCTCATGGGCATTCTGCCGAAGATCCAGCGGGCGCAGCAAATGGCAGGCAGCCGCTCGGAAGCCAATGCGCTTTCGGTGCGCGCGGAGCTGATGGCCGATTGCCTCGCCGGCGTCTGGGCCAACAACGCCAACAAGCAGAAGCCCATTCTCGAGGAAGGCGACATTGAGCAGGCCGTCGCTTCGGCGCAGGCGATCGGCGACGACCGGCAGCAAAGGGCTACGCGCGGCTATGTCGTGCCGGATAGCTTTACGCATGGCTCGGCGGCGCAGCGCACGCAGTGGCTGCTGAAAGGCTTGCGCACGGGCAGCATCGACGCCTGCAATACATTCGCGCGCTGATCGGCCGGACGCTGCGCCTACAGGACGCGGCGGGCGCGGGTCGTCAGATCGGCGCCCCGCATCTTTCGCACAAGTTGCGCCAGATCCGCGCCTTCGGCGGATGAGAGCGCGCTCTTTGGCGCAATGAGCCCGACCGGACGCGCCAGGGCCGGCGCAAGGCGGGTGATCAACGAATCGGGCGCCAGCCGAATCGTTCGGGCGCGGCTGGCGTCGCCATAGGCGAAAAAATCCTGCGCTTCCTCGGCAAAGCCGCGCTCCACGGCGAACCCCGCCAGCAGAAGGAGAAGATGGTCGCGCCGCGCCGCTTTCAGCGCCTGCGCCAGGCCCTCGGCGGCGTGCGGCGCTTCGATCAGCGCGCAGCCGGCTTCATCGGCGATCCCGTCCAGGCCTCGTCCCGGCGCGGCGAGGATCAGAGCGTCGGCAATCAGTCCTTGGACGCACGACTCGACGAGCGAACCGAGGCTGCGCGCCACGGCCTCCCGGCGCAGCGGGGCGCGGGGAGAGTCGAAGGCGATCAGCGCGGCGGTCAGCATGTCGCTGACATAGCGGAAACCGGGGCGCGGCGGAATGCGGCGCCCTATTACCGGGCGCGGCGTCCATCTTGTGAGCGGCGCCCATTGCGCGGGCGGCGGCCTTCGGTCACCATCGCGCCATGCCCTCCGCCTTCCCGCTCGAAATCCTCACGACGGATCAAATGGCTCGCGCCGATCGCCTGACGATCGAGAGCGGCGTGCCGGCGATGTCGCTGATGGAGAGCGCCGCCGCGGCGATCGCGCGTGCGACCAGCCAAATTCTTCAACGCACCAGCGGGCGGCGGGTCTTGGTGCTCTGCGGTCCGGGCAACAATGGCGGCGACGGCTTCGTCGCGGCGCGGCTGCTGCGCGCGCAGCGCTATAAAGTCCGCGTCGCCTCCCTGACCCCGCTCGACCAATTGCGCGGCGACGCGGCGCGAGCGGCCGCCGCCTGGCCCTGCCCAGTCACGTCAGCGCTCGACTGCAGCTTCGACGGCGTCGATCTCGTTATCGACGCTCTGTTCGGCACGGGCCTCGCGCGCGATCTCGATTCGAACGCCAGCGCGCTCGTCCGCCGCTTGAATCGCTGGCGGCGCGAAAGCGGCCAGAACGTCGTCGCCGTCGATATTCCAAGCGGCGTTGACGGGACGACCGGCGCGGTGCGCGGCGCGGCGGTGGAGGCCGACGCGACCGTCACCTTCTTTCGCGTGAAGACCGGCCATCTGCTGTTGCCCGGCCGTCTGCATTGCGGCGCGCTCACTTGCGCGCATATCGGCATTCGACCCTCCGCGCTCGATTCGCTCGCCGTTGAGACTTTCGTCAACATGCCGCAGCTCTGGCGCGCCGCGCTGCCCCTGCCGCAGGTCGAGGGCCACAAATATTCGCGCGGCCATGCGCTGGTCGTTTCGGGCGGAGCCTCCTTTACAGGCGCCGCGCGGCTTTCGGCGGCGGCGGCCTTGCGCGCCGGCTCGGGTCTCGTGACGCTCGCCAGCCCAATTGAAGCGCTTGCGGTCAACGCCAGCGCGCTCACGTCGGTCATGGTTCGGCCGGCCGACGGCGCGAAGGGCCTCGCCAAGGTTCTCTCCGACGAGCGCAAAAATGCCGTCGCCATCGGTCCCGGGCTAGGCGTCAGCGAGGAAAGCTGCGCACAGGTCGAAACGGCGCTTGCGCCGCAGGCCTATCGCCGCGCCGCGGTCCTCGACGCGGACGCGCTCTCGAGCTTCGCCGGCTATCCAGAGCGGCTGTGGCGCGCAACGCGCGCTGCGCCGGGTCCAGTGGTGATGACGCCGCACGCCGGCGAATTCGCACGGCTCTTCGCCGCTTGCGAGAGCGATTGCAGCTGCCGCTCGAAACTCGACAAGGCGCGTGAGGCGGCGCGCGCCAGCGGCGCGGTTGTGCTCTTCAAGGGAGCGGATACCGTCGTCGCCGCGCCCGATGGACGCGCCTCCATCCTTCCTTATGCGACGCCCTGGCTCGCCACGGCGGGCTCGGGCGACGTCTTGACCGGCGTTATCGCCGGCTTGCTGGCGCAGCGCATGGACGGCTTCCTCGCGGCGTCCTGCGCCGCCTGGATGCATGCGCGCGCCGCCGAGATTTTTGGTCCCGGTCTAATCGCCGACGATATCATCGCCACGTTGCCGCAGGTGTGGCGGGAGCTCTGCGCGGCGCAACAAAAATAGGCGGCCGAAGCGAGCGGTTTTCTCTTGTCCGTTTCGCGCGCGTGGCCCTATGCGAGGACGAGTTCGCGGACTTGTCGTGACCTCAAGAGCTTCGTAGACTCGCCCCTGCTTGAGCGAGGGCGCTCGACGCCGAGGATGATCGCCTTAGTTCGCGCTCTTGTTACGAGCGGCTTCGTTGCTGTCACATCGCTGTCGCAACAGACCGCTTTTGAGGCGACAGCTGAAAGAAAAACGGGCCTTATGAAATCCTTCGAAAAACTGTTGCTTGAGAACAAAGCCTGGGCCGAGGAAGTCTGTGAGCGCGATCCCGGCTATTTCGAGCGTCTCGCGGCCGATCAGAAGCCCGAATTCCTGTGGATCGGCTGCTCCGACAGCCGCGTGCCCGCCGACATTATCGTCAACGCGCTGCCGGGCGCGATTTTCGCGCATCGCAATATCGCCAATCAGGTGATCTGCACGGACTTCAACTGTCTCAGCGTCATCCAATACGCTGTGCAGGTGCTCAAAGTTCCGCACGTCATCGTCTGCGGTCACTATAATTGCGGCGGCGTTCGCGCCGCCCTTGACCGACAGCGCCCCGAGTTGTCGCTGCTCAATAAATGGCTGATGCATATTAAAGACATCTATCGGATGCATAGAGAAGAGATCGACGCTCTCAACTCTCAGACAGAACGCGCCGATCGGCTCGTCGAAATCAATGTCATCGAGCAAGTGATGCGTCTGTCGCAATTTTCCATTGTGCAGACCGCCTGGAAGGAAGATCAGCGGCCGATGCTGCACGGCTGGGTGTTCGGGCTCGACGATGGGATCCTGCATGAGCTCATCACGCTGCCGCCGGGCAGCGACGTCGACGTCATCTATCAGCAACATGGCGGGGATTTCTAACCGACCGCGCGGCATAAAACCGCCAATAAGGAGAATTCAGGCGTGTTCAGGAGACATCTCGACTACTACGTCCGCTACCTCGATCATGACATTCCGGCGGGGGTCGTGGTGTTTCTCGTCGCGGTGCCGCTGTGCCTCGGCATTGCGGTTGCTTCCGGCGCGCCGCCCTTTTCGGGAATTATCGCGGGGATCATCGGCGGGCTCGTCGTCTCCTTGATTAGCGGTTCGCAGTTGAGCGTTTCGGGTCCTGCCGCAGGCCTGACCGTCATTGTCGCGACCGCGGCCGAAAAACTCGGCTTCGACGCCATGCTGCTTGCGGTGGCGCTGTCGGGCCTCCTGCAATTGGGGATGGGCTTTCTGCGGGCGGGCGTCATCGGCGCGTTTTTTCCGTCGGCCGTCATCAAGGGCATGCTCGCGGCGATCGGGTTGATCCTGATCATGAAACAATTGCCGCACGCGGTTGGCTACGACGCCGACGCGGAAGCTGACTTGTCGTTCCTCGAAGACGACAGCCACACGCGTCTCTCCTTTATCTTTGACGCCTTTCGCTCCTTTTCGACGGGAGCGGTGATCGTTAGCGTCGTCTCCCTCGCGATCATGCTCCTTTGGGATACGCCCTACATCAAGAAGCATCGCTACCTTTCGCTCGCGCCCGGTCCGCTGGTCGCCGTGTTGTTTGGCGTCGCCTATAACATCGCGGCTCAGACGCTGTTTCCCTCTTTGGCGATCGCGCCGCAGCATCTCGTCAATCTTCCGGCCATCTTTGGACCGATCGATTTCGCGCGGGAGTTCAGCTTTCCGGACTTTACGCGGCTGATCGATGTCCAGATCTATGTGACGGCCGCCACTTTGGCGCTGGTCGGCAGCCTTGAAACTCTGCTGAGTCTCGAAGCGGTCGATAAGCTCGACCCGCTCAAGCGCATCGCGCCGACCAATCAGGAACTCAAAGCCCAGGGCGTCGGTAATTTCCTGAGCGGCTTGTTGGGCGGATTGCCGATCACTGCAGTGATCGTGCGCAGCTCCGCCAGCATCGACGCTGGCGCGCACACCAAGGTGGCGTCCTTTGTCCACGGCGTGCTGCTGTTGCTCAGCGCGATGTTCCTGGCGAGCGTGCTCAACATGATTCCTCTCGCCTGTCTTGCTGCGGTGCTGCTCCTGACCGGCTACAAACTCGCGAAGCCGAAGCTCTTCGTTCAGCAATATGACAAGGGCTTCAACCAGTTCGCGCCCTTCGCCGTGACGGTCGGCGCTATTCTTTCGACGGATCTCCTCAAGGGCATGGCGATCGGCATGGCCGTGGGCCTGTTCTTCGTGTTGCGCGCGAATTACCACTCCGCGTTCACGCTCACGCGCGACGGCCGGAACTACCTGCTACGCCTGCAAAAGGATGTATCCTTCCTCAATAAGGCGCAGCTGCGCAACTTCCTCGAGGATGTCGAGGAAGACAGCTATCTGGTGATCGACGGCACGCGCGCCGGCTTTATCGATCAGGACATCATGGAGACGATTCAGGATTTCATCAAAGCTGCGAGCGATTACAATATCCGCGTTGAACTCAAGGAAATGCGGGGCCTGCAGCCGGTCAACGGATTGGTCCCCGCAGAATAGCGCCGCGGCGAGTCACATTGATCTCAGCGCGCGGCGGGAAAAATCGCAGGCGGCGAATTTTGAGTCGAGCCTGCAGGATTTCCTGTAGTAGCGACGCGCGAGGGCAACGCTTTTCTTTACGCCCTCGCCGTTGCGGTACGCCTGTCCGAGCATAGCGCATCCCCAATGATCGCTTTTGTCGCAGGCGATCTTAAAGCTGCGAAATTGACAGCGCTCATTGGCCTTTGCCGACAGCGACTCGAGCGGATCGCCCTCTTCGGCGGCGTTGCGCATATGCGCGGCGCGGTTGGTGCAGCCGGAGGCCTTGCCAAGCGCACAGGCCATTGCGAACATGAGCTGCGCGTAGCGCGGCGCGATGACGCTTTCATTCTCCTGAAACGCGAGCGCCAACCGGAAGCAGTGTTCGCCGCTGCGCTTACCAATGCAGGCTTGATAGCATTCCTCAGGGCGGGCTGCGCAGTGATCGCGCGTGACCGCTTCATCTCCCAGGAGCAATCCGCCAAGCGAGGCTTCCTTACGGAAAACGTCCGCCGGACAGGCGCGGGCGCTGGATTGCAGCGTCTTGTCGCGATCCATTTCGCCTGTTGCGCGGCGGGCGCCATCGGCGTCGAAGGATCCGTCTTTCACGTCGGCGACGGCTGCGCCGACTCCCAGGAGCGCCGCTATTCCAATTGTTAGCACAAGGCGAAACGAGCATCTGCGCTGGCGCATGGCGATGTGGCTCCCGTCGATCGAGGGGCGCGCTCCATTTGTGATTCATGTCGCGCCCGATCGGCTCTGCTAACAAGAATTGGCGCTTGGGCGGATGCGGCGGCGCACAGGCCGCGCGATTGGAACGCTTATGGCGAGAAGCCCTCGAAGACGATCTGATCGGTCCATTCTCGCGCCCGCGCCGCTATCTCGGGCGAACGCACGGTCCAGGTCGTTACGGGAATCTTGAGCGCGTCGCGCAACAGCAGGGGAATGGCGTGCGGAAGATCGCGCACGCGCCAAGACAGGAAATCCGGCAGCGTGCGCTGGTAGTGCAGAAAGTGCGTGAGCTCCGCGCGCTGCGCGGTGGACAGCTGCGGCCAATCATCCGCGTCGTAATGCGCCTCGCCGACGATGCCGAGCGGCCGATGCGCGATCCCAAGCGCCGCGGCGCGCGCGCGAAGAAACGCGATCTGATCGGGATCGAAACTTTCGATGGCGACTGGCCCCTCGTAACGCGCCAACGCCTGCGCCGTGCGCTGCGCCGCGGCAGTGTCGCCATCGAAGGCGCTCTTGATTTCCACAATGATCGGCGTTCGCCCAGCGATAGCCGCGAGAAACTCGGAAAACGTGGGAATGGCGTCACTGGCGCCGCGCAGCCTCAGACGACTGAGCTCATTCGCGCTGCGCATCGCGACAGCCCCGGCGCTTTCGGTCAGGCGCTCCAGCGTCTCGTCGTGAAATACGACGAGTTCGCCGTCGGCTGTGAGTTGCACGTCGCATTCGACGCCAAAGCCGGCGGCGATCGCCGCGCGGGCGGCCGAAATCGAATTTTCGATCACGCCCTTGCGGGCGTCATGCAGTCCGCGGTGCGCGATCGGCCGCGCCGTCAGCCACGAAAAATCACGGGGGTTCACGGAAGAATCTCGAAGATTCCTTCCACTTCGACAGCGGCGTCGAGCGGCAATTGCGCGACGCCCACGGCGAAGCGCGCATGTTTGCCATTCGCGCCCAGCACGGCCGCGACGAGATCGGAAGCGCCGTTGACGACTTGCGGCAGCGAAGCGAAGTCGGGCGCGCTGTTGACATAGCCGCCGAGCCGCACGGCGCGCAATTTCGCAAGATCGCCGGTGGCGGCGTTGGCTTGGGCGAGGACGTTGAGCGCCGCCTGACGCGCGGCGGATTGCCCCGCCTCAAGCGAAACGCCAGCGCCGAGCTTGCCTTGATGCGCCGGGTCGACGCCATTGGAGCCGAGCGGCAGCTGTCCCGATATGAACAGTAAAGCGCCGGTGCGCACAAAAGGAACATAGTTAGCGACCGGCGCGGCCGCGGCGGGCAGCGTCAGTCCCAGCTCTTTCAGCCGCGCGAGCGGGGTGTCGGACGATGCGGTCATAGCGCCTCTTCAAAGAGAAAGTCGTTGCTCCCAATGACGCGCGACCCTAGTTTCCTACTCCACGCGACGCAATGGCGTCCAGGCGCCGCCACACAGAAAGAGGTCCAATGATTTCGTTACGCGTGCTGGCCGCCGCGATCTGCGCGGCGACGCCCGTCGGCCAGGCGTTCGCCGAGCGCGCATTGCCGCTCGCCAATCATCGCGCCGTTTATGATCTGAGCCTGTTGAAATCGAGCGGCGCGAAGGCGCCGGCGCAGGCGCGCGGCCGGATCGCTTTCGACTTTTCCGGTTCGGCCTGCGAGGGCTATGTGCAGAATTTTCGCCAGATCACCGAATTGCAGCCCTCGGAAGGGGCGGCCAAGCTCTCCGACATGCGTTCGGCGACATTCGAGGGCGGCGACGGCGCGGACTTTCGCTTCAAGGTGGAGACCAAAGTCGACAACTCGCGGACCGATGAAGTCGACGGAATGGCCAAAAAATCCGCCGACGCCCGGCTTGCCATCGATCTTGCAAAGCCCAAGCGCACGCGACTGGAGCTCGCCGGTCCGATGCTCTTTCCGACGGAACATTTGCGCAAGATCGTGGAAACGGCCGCGGCCGGTGAACAGCTGCTTGAAGCGCGGGTCTTCGACGGCACGGGAGACGGCGAGAAGGCGTTTGATACCTTAACGGTCATTGGCAAGCCGACGACCGAGCCGCCCCAGGAAAAGGTCGCGCGCTTGGATGCGCTCAACAACATCCGTCGCTGGCCGGTGGCGATTTCCTATTTTGACCTAGGCAAAAAGGACGGGCAGCCGATTTATGTGCTGTCCTTCGACCTTTATGAAAACGGCGTCTCGCGCGCGTTGAAACTCGACTATGGCGACTTCGTCTTGCGCGGCGACATGACGGATCTCGTCTTGCAGCCGACGCCGGCCTGCAAAAAATAAGCGTGGCCTGCTGTTGGTTTTAAGGAGCGTCCGCCAATTCGCGTGGCAGTCTCGCCCGCTTGTCCTAATTGAAGCGTTGCGGTTTTTGCCAGGAGCGCGTTCGATGTTTCCCATTCCGCAATGCGTCTTTCTCACGCGCGGCGTCGGCGTTCATCGTCATCGTCTGACGGCGTTCGAATATGCGCTGCGCGACGCCGACATCGAACAGTAGAATCTCGTGGCGGTGTCGTCCATTCTGCCGGCGGGATGCGAAGTCGTTCCGGTGGAGCGGGGCGTCGCGACGCTTCAGCCTGGCGAAATCACTTTTACGGTGCTTGCGCGCGCCGAGACCGACGAGCCCGGACGGCGCGTCACTGCAAGCATTGGCCTCGCGCGGCCAAAGGAGCCGACGCTCTACGGCTATATTTCGGAACATCACGGCTATGGCTTGACGGAGCGCGAGAGCGGCGATCATGCGGAAGATCTCGCGGCGACGATGCTCGCTTCGACGCTCGGGATCGAATTCGATCCTGACGCCGCCTGGAACGAGCGCAAGAAGGTTTATGAGACAAGCGAACTGATCGTCGAGAGCCTGTCTTTGACCGCGGCGGCCGAAGGCGCTCCGAACGGCGAGTGGACCTGCGCGGTCGCCGCGGCGGTGTTCCGTTTCGTCAAACTCGATGGTTTGCCATGAGTGGGACGCCGACATTCGCCGCGCCGCCGACCTTCCTCGGCGTCGCCCCGCGTGCTGACGCGGCGATTGTCGTCGCCGGCGTCCCATTCGACATCGGCACAACCAACCGCAGCGGCGCGCGCTTCGGGCCGTCGGCGATTCGTCACGCGAGCCGTATGTTGATCGACGGCGAGCACCCCGCGCACTGGACGTCGCCCGTCGATCTGCCGCTCGCTGACGTCGGCGATTTCGCCATCGCGCTGGGCGATATCGCCGCAAGTCTCAAGCTCATCGAGGAGCAGGCCTCAGCCTACGCGCATCTCGTGACGCTTGGCGGCGATCATGGAATCACGCTGCCGCTCTTGCGCGCCTGCGCGAGAAGACGCGGCCCGCTGGCGTTGATTCATTTCGACGCCCACGTCGATACTTGGCCCGATAATTTCGGCCAGCCCTATGCGCATGGCTCGATGTTCTATCACGCGATCAATGAAGGCATTGTCGATGCGCGCCGCATGATTCAGATCGGCATTCGCTCGCCCGTGCAACGCGAAGTCTACGACTGGACGCTTGGACAAGGCGTCACGATCATCGCCGCACAGCAGGCGCATGAGATTGGGCCGGCGGCGATCGCCTCGCGGATCGTCGACGTCGTCGACGACTCCCCGGTCTATTTGACATTCGACGTCGACGCGCTTGATCCGGCCTTTGCCCCGGGGACCGGCACGCCGGAAATCGGCGGCCTGGCCACTTGGCAGGCGCAGGCGATCATCCGCAAGCTCGGTGATCTGAACCTTGTCGGGATGGACGTCGTCGAGGTGGCGCCGGCCTATGACATTTCCGAAATCACCGCGCTCGCCGGCGCGACGATGGCCTGGGAATACCTCTGCCTGTCGGCGGCCTCGGCCGGTGCGTCTCGGTCCGCCGCGCGATCTCCTTAGCTCCTCGCCAGCGTCAACGCGTCTCTTGCCAAGGGCCGGCGTTCGGCAGCACTCTGCCCTGAACAGCCGCGATGCGGCGGGCCGCTTCGAAGCGGATCGAGGCGTGCAAGGCTAGGGGAGGGCGGCATGTCTAGTGCGGAGCGGCGGGCGCGAGAGGTGGTCGGCGTTTTCTCGGACGGCTATGTGCTCGAGAGCGCTGTCGAGGAATTGGTGAATTCGGGGTTCGATCTCGGCGACATCAGCCTGCTTGCGGGTGAAAAGGCGATCGTCGGCAAGCTCGGCCATAAATATACAAAGGTCGAGGCCGCCGAAGACGACGGCGCCGCCCCGCGCGTGGCCTATGCGCCAAGGGAGTCCTTGAGCAAGAAAGAGGGCGCGATCATTGGCGGTCTTGTCTACGTCGGCGCCACCGTGGCGGCCGGCGCGGCGCTCGCGTCAGGCGGCGCCCTCGCGATGCTTCTCGTGAGCGGCCTAATCGGCGCGGAATTTGGCGGCCTCATCGGCGTCGTGCTTGGCGAGTTCATGGAAGAGCGTCACGCGAAATATCTGCAGGAGCAACTTGACCATGGCGGCTTGTTGCTCTGGGTGCGAACGCGTAACGCAGCGCTCGAGGAGACCGCCAAGCGCATCATCGCCCAACATTCTGGCCGCGACGTGCATGCGCATGACGTGCCCGCCGCGGCGGCGTGAATGTGCTTCGAGGCGGCCGCGATCAGGCCGCTTTTTTCATCAGTTCGGCTTTACGCTTGGATAGCTTGACGCCCAAGGCGTCGAGATCGACCTCGCTCTTGCGCGCCTCGGGAAAGATTTCCTGCTCTTCTTCCTGGACATGGTGCATGACGTATTCGCCAAGCACCTTCACCTTTGCGTCGAAGAGATGGTCTTGCGGCGACATCGAGAGAATTTCCGCGATGAGCTGTTTGGCGCTTGCGTGCTCAACTTCGGCTTCGTCGAGAAGCTCTTCGTCGTCTATGTGCTTGCGCAGCGCCGGATAGAAGATCTCCTCTTCGATCTTGGCGTGAACGGTCAACGCCGCGCAAATGTTTCGGGCGAGATCTTCCTTCTCCGCCTTTTTTTCGAGCTTTTCATACTGTTTGAACCAGGTCTTCACCTCCCGGTGGTCCTCCTTGAGGAGCTTGATGGCGTCCGCCATTTTGGACGCGCTGGCCGATGTCTTCGCGCCCGTGTGGGACTTCGACCGTTTCGTGCTGCCGCTTGTGCTCGCCGTTGGCATTTTGGTTCTCCTGTTGCGCGGTTGTTGACTTGACGTGACCGCATCACGCATCGAGATCGACCGTCAGTTCTCTGGGCCAGTAACGAAGTTCGGCGCAGGCCGCGACGAACGCGGCCGCGTCCTTGACGGTCGCAAGCTGAATGCATGCTTCATCCAGCGCGTCGGCGACGCCGGCTTTCTCCAGCAGCGGCGTCGCGCTCTGGGTGAAGCCGATGAACTTGCAATGCGCGAAGGCGTCGCTTGCAAAATCGCGCGCGGCGGCGTCGCCGACGAGATCGGCGACGCCGGTCTCCGAGGCGACGATAGCGACGGCGTCGTAGAGCACCGACGGTCCTCCGTCGATCTTTTGCGCGGCCGGCTGCATCGCGCCGTCGTCAAGCACCACGCCGCCGATGTGGGGCGCGACAATCTCGTAAACCGCTCCAATCTTTTCGACGGCCTCGATCAGCGCCTTTAACAGCTTCGCGTCAGCGCCATCCGTCGCGAGAATCCCGAGCTTGCGCCCCGCGAAGGATTTCGGACGCGCCAAAATGCTCAGCGGCGCGGACGGGGGAAGCTCTTGCCGAGTCGGGCGCGCGGCCTTCGCCGGATCCGGCATTTCAAGCCGCAAGCCGTCGGCGACGCGCGTCGCGAGCGCAACGTCGATGTTCAAGAGATGCGACACGACTCGCGCGCGAATGTCCGGGCGCTCGCATTTGCTCAGTTCGAAGGTGAGGGCGTCGCCGATATGTTTGCGCTCGATCGGCGCCTGGCTGATGAAGAATTGCCGCGCCTGGCTGTAGTGATCGGCGAAGCTTTCGGAGCGAAGTCTCGTCTTTGGCCCGGCGACCTCCTCCGGGAACGACGTGAATCCGCGCTCGGGATTTTCGCGCGGTCCGCCGAGCGCGCCCCAGCTGTTGGGCTCGTAATTGGCGCGGGCCTTGGGATTCTTCATCGCCATATGCCCGTCCTGTTGGAAATGCGCCATCGGACATCGCGGCGCATTGACGGGAAGATGGGTGAAGTTCGGGCTCCCGAGCCGCTTCAACTGGGTGTCGAGGTAGGAGAAATTGCGGCCTTGGAGCAGCGGATCGTCGCTGAAATCGATGCCAGGAACCATGTTCTGCGTGCAGAAGGCGACCTGTTCGGTTTCCGCGAAGAAATTATCCACGGTTCGGTCGAGCACAAGGCGCCCGACGATTTGCACGGGAACCTGTTCTTCCGGAATAATTTTGGTCGAGTCGAGAATGTCGAACTCGAAACGTTCGGCGAATGCGTCGTCAAAGAGCTGAAGACCGAGCTCCCATTCCGGGAAATGGCCGCCCTTGATGGCGTCCCACAGATCGCGCCGATGGAAGTCGGGATCGGCGCCATTGATCTTCACCGCTTCGTTCCAGAGCACCGATTGCAGACCGAGCTTCGGCTTCCAGTGAAACTTGACGAACGTCGACTTGCCTTCTGCGTTGATGAAACGGAAAGAGTGAACCCCAAAGCCTTCCATGAAGCGGAAGGAGCGCGGAATGGCGCGATCCGACATGATCCACATGATCATGTGAAAGCTTTCCGGCGAGAGCGAAACGAAGTCCCAGAAATTGTCATGCGCCGTTTGCGCCTGGGGGAAGCCGCGATCCGGCTCAGGCTTCGCCGCGTGGATCAAATCCGGAAACTTGATCGCATCCTGAATGAAGAACACCGGGATGTTATTGCCGACGAGATCCCAATTGCCTTCCTTGGTATAGAACTTTACCGCGAAGCCTCTCACGTCGCGCGCGAGATCGGCGGATCCCTTGCTGCCGGCTACGGTCGAGAACCGCACAAACACCGGCGTCTGCTCGCCGACCCGCTGGAAAAGATCGGCGCGCGTCATGTCTGCGAGCGACTTCGTGAGTTCGAAATAGCCATGCACGCCGAATCCCCGCGCGTGAACGACGCGTTCCGGGATGCGCTCGTGGTCGAAGTGGAAGATTTTCTCGCGAAAATGGAAGTCTTCGATGAGGCTCGGACCGCGCGCGCCAATGCGAAGCGTATTCTGGTCGTCGGAGACGGGAATGCCCTGCTGCGTCGTGAGCGTCTCAACCGCGGCGTTGGCGGTCTGGTGCGTTTCACCGCCGTCGCCTTGCGGCTGCGCGTAAGACATCTCAGTCTCGGCCGCGGCAAGATCGGGCTGCGCGGCTTGGCTCTTTCCAGCGTTCGCCATGGCGGATTCGCCGAAGGACGACGGTTTGCGTTTTGACCCCATAGGAAAACTCCGAAGAAGCGACCCACGACGCGAGCGCGCACGTGAGCGAAACCTCAGGCGATCCGACTTGTTCCCGGGCAGGAAAAATTCTCTGAGCCAATTAAAGCGCACAGTGTCAGAAGCGCAGAGCTTCGAAGACGTTTGATGCGGGGAAGGTCCCGCCCGCCAAAAACTTGCAAGTTTTTTCACTGACGACGCAGCTCAAATCAAAATGACGCTGGGCGGCGAGATGTTTGCCGTAAAGAATGTTTGCGCAAGAAGCGCCAGCCCGTCCGGTGTGCGAGTGGGGCCGGCCGAACGTAATCTTCGCGCGTGATCGTGCGCGAAGGATTTTAGGAATAGGGGCTGTCGCTTAAGCGCATCGGCGCCACATAGGACGGAGTGTCCGCCGTCAAGCGCACGCCGACCTGTCGACTCTCATCTGATTACAGCAGGCGCGATCATCATGTCTTCTGTCTCGATACGAAAGCTCGCTGCTTGTGTGAGGACGAAAAGCGGCGACAGAGAATGGAGGACCGGGAATGGCGCTTAGGGAGCATATCGACGAAGAGCTCAGGGCGTTTTTGGCGGAGACCAATTTCACCGGAGCGGGAGCGCTCATAACCGACCTTGACGGAACTGCGGTGCACGAGTTTGAAGGCCGTATCGTTATCCCTGAGCCGGTCGCTTGCGGCTTGAAGCGCCTCAATGATCTTGGCCGCCCCATTGTGCTGAACACGCTGCGGTTTCCGCTGAACGTCATCCGCACCTTCGGACGCGAGTGGTATGCGATCACCAATGCGCCCTTGCCGCTCGTCTCGCTCAACGGCGGCGTCGTCGGCTATCTTAGAGAAGATGCGGCTGGAGACATCATCTTCGAGGAACTCGATGCTTTTCCGCTTGAGCCGCTGGAAATTGACGAGGTGCTGACGGGCGTGCGCGGGCTGCTTGAGAATGGCGTCGATGAGCTACTTATCTTCTATTACACGCGTGACTGGACGCGTGGCGAGACGATCTGGACGCCTGTCAGGGAGAAAATCCCCCATCTTCAGGCAAAATACACGAGCGCGTCGTCGATCGTCTGCCTCTCGGTGGATGATCTTCGCGAGTCCTTGATGGCCCAGGACGTCTGCATGATGTTTCTGCTCGTCGAAGCCCCGCAGGATCGCCTGATGGCCTATCAGCACGTCAAGCGCTCGAACTTCGCGACGCGCAAGGGCGTCGACAAATTGTTCGGCGTGCGCGCCATTGCGGAGCGGCTCGGCGTCGACCTGCAGGCCTCTGTCGGCTGCGGCGACACGCCGATGGATTCATTTCTTTCCGGCGTTGGCCTTGCCGTCCATGTCGGATCGCGTGATCTGGAATATAAGGGTCTGCTGCGGACGGTGAAGATTGAAAGCTCCCAGGAGCTTGGCGAACTGCTGTTTCGCCTTGGCGGGCTGGAGAGCGAGTCGCTGCAATGACTGCTGCGCAAGAAACGCCGGTCACGCTGCGCAAGGCGCGATCCAACGCGGGCAAAATTATCGAGCATCACCTCGGGTCAAAACCAAAGCGCATCGTGGCGCGCGGCGGCGGCCTCACCAATTTCGTGTTCGAGGTCCGTCATGCCAAAGGCGATTTCATCGTCCGCATGAACACGACCCCTGACAAATTAAAGGATTATCTCAAGGAGCAATGGGCGATCGCCAAGGCCAGCGAGGCTGGCGTGCCGACCGCGAAAATTCTCGAGGTCGGCGCCGACATCATCGGCATGCCTTATATGGTGTTGCCGAAGGTCGAGGGGCAGGAAGCGACGCATCATCCCGAACGCCTCGCGATTCTGCGGGAGATGGGACGTCTGACCGCTCTTATCCACTCGGTGAAGACATCTGGCTTTGGGCAAACCTTCGATTGGTCGGACAATACGCTCTCGCGCAAAGAGACCTGGAAGGAGTATCTGCACGGCGAATTGAAAATTGAAGCGCGCGTCGACCTGCTCGATACGCAGCAGATGCTGGACGCCGGCCAGCTTAAACGTCTGAGATCGGTCGTTCGCGACATGGAGCGCTGGGACCCTTCGCCCGTCCTCAACCACGGCGACATGCGGCTAAAGAACGTGGTGGCCGACGCCTCTGGCGCGATCACGGCCGTGATCGACTGGGAATGCTGCGCCTCCAATGTCGCGCCCTATTGGGATCTGTCGATGGCGCTTCATGATCTCTCGGTCGACGCCAAGCAGGAATTTCTGATGGGCTATGGACTGACGGAGGAGAAGATCCGCGAAATGGCGCCGATTGTTAAGGCGATCAACCTCATCAATTACGCGCCCTATGTGGAGCAGGCCGCAGCGGAAAAAGACAAAGCTCGCCTTGAACAATATCGCACGCGCTTGTCTGGGGCGCTGGATCTATATTCGCTTTGACCAAAATTCATGGAGAGCCTGGAACTGTGCTGGCGCGCCAGATATCCTGCGACGCGGCGACGTCGCGCATGCTGCGTCGCTGACTGCAAAGCGCCGTCCGACCCCAACAGACCGTAGCGTCGCCGGTTCGCGAAGACGTGAGAGGAAAACATGTTCGACAAACTTGTCATCGCCTTAGTATCAATCGCATTCATGACGGGCTTTGCAAGCGCGGAGGAGCGAACCGCCGACGTCATCGACAACACAGGGAAGGGGATAGGCTCCATCGAGGTCAAACAGGGGCCGCGTGGCGTCGTTCTTCGCGTCATGCTGCGGCCGGCCGCGCTCGCGCCGGGCTGGCACGGCATCCATCTACATGAAGTTGGCGACTGCTCCGACATCGAGAAATTCATGCATTCGAAGGGCCATATAAATCCGTCAAATGCCGAACATGGGTTCCTCAATCCCAAGGGGCCGCACCCGGCGGATCTGCCGAATGTCTATGCATATTCCGATGGCTCCGCGCAGGCGGAAATGTTCATCGACGGCGCGTCCTTGAGCGGCGGTAAGATCAATCTCCTAGACGCGGACGGATCGGCGGTCGTGGTGCATGCGAGCCCCGACGACCACATGTCGCAGCCGATTGGCGGCGCCGGCGCGCGCGTCGCCTGCGCCGTGTTGAAGTAGCGTCGGCGCTGCTCGCGTGGCGCAAGAGCGCGCGAGCGCTCGGCCCGGCTGGGCGTGAGCCGCTAGCGCCGCGCTGAATGCGGCTTGGCCATCCTGCGATGCTGTTTGGCGAGGAAGGTCGCGGGCATCGCTTGTATGAAGGTCGCGGAAATCTTGTTCCTCCATCCGCTGACGACTCGCGCCTGACCCTGCATCATCGCGTCGAAGCCGTCACGCGCGACGTCAGCCGCATTCGCCTTCCTGGCCTGCCCGAGGCGCGTATCCAGCAGGTCGGCCCGGCGAAAAAAGTCCGTCTCGGTCACGCCCGGCATAAGCAAGGAAACCGTAACGGTGGTGTCCTTCAGTTCGTTGCGCAGCGCGAAAGCGAAATTGTCGAGAAACGCTTTGGTGCCATTGTAAACCGCCTGGAAGGTTCCCGGCACCATGCCGGCGATTGAGCCAACGATCAGAATGCGCCCAGAATTTCGGTTTCGCATGTCGCGGCCAAATTTCTGGATCGCATAGACGGTTCCGGTGATGTTGGTGTCGATGACATGACGAACCTTTTGAAAATCCTGATCGAGGAAGGCTTTGCCCAGTCCAATGCCCACGTTGGCGATGAGGACGTCAACGGGCCGGCCGAATTGCTGAGCTGCGTCATAAAGCCGATCGACCCCTTCGATCGTCGAAAGATCAGTTTCAATCGCGACAACGCGAGCGCCTCGCGCTTCGAGACTTGCGGCGGCGTCATATATGCGCGCCTTGTTGGATGCGATGGCGACATCGAAGTTATTGACGACGCAAACTTGCGCCAGTTCGAAGCCGATGCCGACTGAAGCGCCGGTAACGACCGCAAGCGGACGGCCGCTGGAAGTATGATCCATAACGCTCTCCTTTTAGGGGATACATACAACCTATTTCTGAACTGGTTCCCCCATCGACATCGACAATAGGCGCGCGCATTTTTCCTTTCGTTCGTCGGTTATCAAGCCTGCTCTAAGGCGACGACAAAGGTCCGCATCAGCATCAACAGCGAGAAGCGACCGGGCGAACAACCTGCAGGGTAGGGGCGCGCGCTTTCGGCGCTAAATGCTTCGAAGAGGCGGCATCGGCGATGCACCGCTTGCCGGTATACGCGCGTGACTTAGATGCAATGACATTGACGGCCGAAGGCGCTGGTTTTCAACTGGGGCTCGCTATGATCGTACGGAAAAAACTACCTTTTCTTCTGTCGCTTATCCTAGCGTTCGCGCTTGTGCGCGCTCCCTGCCTCGCTCATGCGTCTCTGATCTCGGCTTCGCCTCGCGATGGCGCAACGGTTCCAAGCGGCGAAGTCGTCATTCAGCTTCGGTTCAATAGTCGCATCGACTCGAAGCTGTCGCGTCTCACGCTTCTCAAGGCCGCAGATCAAAGCGTCGTTCAGCCTCTCGAAACGAGCTCTGCATCAGAGGGCCTAGAAGCGAGAGCGCCGGACTTGCGGTCGGGCGCTTATACGCTCGAATGGCAAATACTGAGCCTTGACGGCCACCTGACGCAAGGCAGGCTGAATTTTCGCGTGGAACGCTGACAATGCAATCCTTCATCGCGTTGTACGGTTTCTTGGACCTCGTGCTGCGCGCATATCTCCTCGCGACGCAAGCGATCGTCGTTGGCGGCGTCGCGTTTCTGACGCTCGTTCTGTCCCCTCTTGACGGGAAACTAGACGCCGAGGAGTCGCCAATTGCGCGACGTTGCCTTCGTATTCTTTTTTGGAGCTGCTGTGCTTCGGTCTTCGGCGAGATCGTTGCCGTGGGCGTACTGACCGCGATGCTCGTTGGAACGTTGCAGGTGGATTTTGCGGTCGCAGCCAGCGCCGACGCCGTCGTCAGTCACTTCATCGCCATGATCCTGTCGGGCGCGCTGGCGCTGATCGCCAGCCTCGACGCCCGCGCCTTTTTCAGATGGAAGGGGGGCGCCGTTGCTTTAGCGTTGCTGCTGGTTTGTGCGCATGTGGGCGTGACACACGCCGCGAGCCGCCCCGTCGCTTCTGCGTTGCTGGTGGCGACCGAGATCGTGCATGTGCTTGCAGCGGGGATCTGGATCGGCGGCATTCCGTTCTTTTTGGTCGCGCTCGCAATGACGAAGAGCGGCGAGGCGCGGCGATTGATCGCCTCCAAATTCTCGCGAAACGCCATGTGGGCCGTGGGGGCGTTGATTATTGCCGGCCTGTTGATGATGACGCGCCACACGTCGGATCTCAATGCGTTGTATGAAACGAATTACGGAATGCTGCTCACCACCAAAATCATGCTGCTGTTTGGCTTGCTTTGCTTTGCCGCCGCTAATCTTTCGACAGCGCGCAAACTGTGGCGCGTTTCTTCCACGCCGATCAGAAGATTATTGCGTTTCGCTGAGGTGGAGGTGGGATTGGGCCTCGTGACGCTGTTTTGCGCCGCCGCGCTCGCATCAGCGTCGCTCCCAACAGACGGCGGCGCCGAGCGCACGAGTTTGTCTGAGATCACGGCTCGTTTCGCACCGCGTTGGCCGAGTTTCCATAGTCCCGCGTATGCCGAATTGTCTGCTGCGCACGCAGCCTCCAGCGTAGCCGAACCAGGAACGCCCAGCTTACCCAGCGCGGCGGACATCGCCTGGGCGGAAATGAATCATCATTTGGCGGGCGTTCTTGTTATCCTTATGGGCGCTTTCGCCTTGCTTGAGCACCATTGGCGAACGGCGCCCATGGTGCGTCATTGGCCTCTGCTATTTTTATTGCTTGGCGGCATTCTGGTGGTTCGCGCCGATGAAACCGCATGGCCCCTCGGACCCATAGGGTTCTTTGAAAGTCTTCGCGACCCTCAGATCGTCCAGCACAAAGTCATCACGGTCCTCATTGCGACCTTTGCGATATTCGAATGGCAGGTTCGACGAAGCCGCTTTAAATCCGACTGGCCAGCCTTCGTCTTCCCGATAACAACCGGCGCGGCGGCAGCGTTTCTATTGACCCACTATGGACACACGGAAGGCAAAGACGAGGTTCTGATCGCGATCAGCCATACGCCGATCGCCTTGCTCGGGGTTGTCTCCGCAAGCGCGCGCTGGCTGGAAATACGTTTATCGGACACCTTCGCCGGTCGAATAGGCGGTTATGTCTGGCCCGTCGCATTCATGCTGTCGGGCTTCTTGCTGCTGCTCTACCGAGAGCAGTGACCGGTAGCGGATGCAGCCTAAGAAAGCCGATGCACAGCGCTCAGCAAGCCTTCCGCAGAGTTGCGGCGAGAGACGTGTCGACACATAAAAATATTTATAATTCAATTGCTTAGGTAGTGAACTGGCGGAAGGGGTGGGATTCGAACCCACGGTGGAGTCGCCCCCACGCCGGTTTTCAAGACCGGTGCCTTAAACCACTCGGCCACCCTTCCGCGTTCGTCGTGATATAGCACGCGTCGTCTTTTTCGCGACCCGGATTTGCGCGTGCCGCTCTACTTCGCCTATGGCTCCAACATGGACGCCGCCGCCATGGCGGGTCGCTGTCCGCGCTCGCGTCTGCTCGGGCGGGGACGGCTTGCCGGCTTCAGGACAATTCTCATGCCTTCAGGCTTTGTCAGCGTCGCGACGGACCCCCGCATGAGCGTTCATGGCGTGCTGTGGGACGTCGCGGTCGGCGACGTCGCCGCGCTCGATCGCTACGAAGGCGTCGCCCATGGTCTTTACGCCAAGAAAAATTTGCCCATTCTGCGCCAACCGGTCGGCTCGGTCCTGGCGTTGACCTATGTCGGCGCTCGGCCCGATCTTGGCGCGGCGCCCCGCGGCTATTTCGAGGGGGTCATCGCCGCGGCGCGGGCGCAAGCGCTGCCCGGCCAGTATATCGACTATCTATCGAGCTTGCTTTCCGCTCAGCAATCAGGGCGACGATCATGAATGCAAAAACGCCTATTGTCGGCGCGGTCGATGAACTGCGCCGCTATGTGCGCGCGCGCCGCGCCGCCGGCGAGCGCATCGGCCTTGTGCCGACGATGGGCGCGCTGCACGCCGGCCATTTGTCGCTCGTCAACGCGGCGCGTCAGGCGGCGGACCGCGTCATCGTCACGATTTTCGTCAACCCGGCGCAGTTCGGGCCGAACGAAGATTTCGCCCGCTATCCGCGCACGCTCGCGGCGGATGTCGAGAAGCTTTGCAGCGTCGCCGCGGATCTTGTCTTCGCGCCTGCCGTCGAGGAGATCTATCCGCCGGGCTTTTCGACGAAAGTCGTGCTCGAGGGGCCGGCGACCGCCGACCTCGAAGACCGGTTTCGGCCGACGCATTTTTCCGGCGTGGCGACGGTGGTGACGAAGCTCCTGAATCAGGCGCAGGCCGACGTCGCGGTCTTCGGCGAGAAGGACTATCAGCAGCTTCTGGTGATCAAGCGTCTCGCGCGCGATCTCGACATCGCCACCGAAATTGTCGGCGCGCCGACCCTGCGCGAGGCCGACGGCCTCGCCATGTCTTCGCGCAACGTCTATCTCTCCCGCGAGGACCGCGAGCGCGCAAAAGAATTGCACGGCGAAATGAGCGAAGCGGCCCGGCAAATCCTGAAGGGCGAGAACATCGGCGCTGCGACGGGCGCGGCGCGGGACGCGCTTGCCGCCGCCGGATTCGAGGTCGACTATCTCGAAGCGCGGCATGCGCAGACGCTCGCCCCGGTCGCCTCTCTCGTGGATGGTCCCATTCGTCTGCTCGCCGCGGCGAAGCTCGGCGCGACGCGGCTCATCGACAATATCGCGATTCAATCATGAGCGATCGGGAGATCATACGTCTTTTCATCGAAGGCCGGGTGCAGGGCGTCGGCTATCGCGCCTTTCTCGTGCGCGAGGCGCTGGCGCTCGATCTCACCGGCTGGGCGCGCAACAGGCGTGACGGCGCGGTCGAGTCGGTCGTCTCGGGGCCGCGCCCGGCGCTCGACGCGCTTATCGATGCGGCGCGGCGGGGTCCACGGCTCGCGCGAGTCGACGCGCTGCGCGAGGAGCCGGCGGATGAAGCCGCGCTCGTCGCGTTTTGCGGCGCGGGATTTTCCGTCGCCCCCGACGCGTGAGTTGGAGAGAGAATATGACGAACGGCCATCGCTTTGTTCTCGCCGGAGTCATGGGCTGGCCGATCGCGCATTCGCGCTCGCCGAAAATCCATAATCACTGGTTCGCGCAATATGGACTCGAGGGCTGCTACGCGCCGCTGCCGGTCGAGCCCGGCCGGCTGGAGGCGGCGTTGCGCGCCATGCCGGCGCTCGGCTTCGCCGGCTGCAATCTCACGATTCCGCATAAGGAAACGGCGCTAAAGTTTCTCGATCATGTCGATGAATCGGCGGCGCGAATCGGGGCGGTCAACTGTGTTGTCGTCGAAAAGGACGGCGCTTTGAGCGGCCGCAATTACGACGGCTATGGGTTCATCGCGTCGCTTTATGAGGCGGCGCCCCTTTGGCGCGCCGAGAGCGCGCCCTGCGTTATCATCGGCGCCGGCGGCGGCGCGCGCGCGATCGTCCACGGCTTGCTTGAGGCGGGCGCGCGCGAGATTCGTCTGTTCAACCGCACACTGGCGCGCGCGGAACTTCTCGCGGCCGACTTTGGCCCGCGCGTGTCGGCTCTGCGCTGGGAAGAACGCGAGGCGGGGCTCGCCGGAGCGGGACTTCTCGTCAACGCGACGAGCCAGGGCATGGTCGGCCAACCGCCGCTAGATCTGTCGCTCGCGGCATTGCCAAAATCGGCGCTCGTCGCCGATATCGTTTATGCGCCGCTGGAGACGCCGTTGCTGGCCGCCGCCCGCAAACATGGCGCGACTCCCGTCGATGGGCTCGGCATGCTGCTGTATCAGGCGCGCCCGGCGTTTCGCGACTGGACCGGCGTGATGCCGGACGTGACGCCGGCGCTGCGCGCCATGATCGTCGCAACGCTATAAAAGAAAGAGCGCCGCGACATCGACCGCGGCGCTCTTCTTACATCAACTCAATTTTAGCGTTACGCCGCGCGCGCGCCGTAGATCGGCGCGATGGAAAAGTTCAGCAGACGTTGCGCGAGCGTCATCAATTCGGTCGACTGCCGCAGCAGCGCGTCAAGCCGGTCGCTCACGAAACGCGACTGAAGAGTCGTCACCTCGTCGATCGTCTTGGCGTTGGCGAGCCGTTCGGCGAAGTCGAGGAACGCTGTGGCGTTTTCCGCCCAGAGATCGATGGACTTCTTCTGCCAGAGGGCAGGGTCGAATCCATCGGCTTCGCTTTCGGCGGGCTTTGGCGGTTCGGAGATCGCGAGGGCTGTAGATGGAGCCGCCGCAAACACCGGCGTCTGCGCTTCAACGGCGGCGGGCGAAGGCTCGTCGCTGACAGCTTTGCTCACCGTCTGAGCCGCCTCGGCCTCCGGAACATTGGGGGCAGGGCGTTTCGTTTCGGGGGCCTTAGGCTTGGGGGAACCGTTCTGCGGATTGGCCATTGAGCTTCTCCCGGTTAGGACTTCGTCGTCGAGCGCTGAAGGCTCGCGCCAAGCTCCGCGGTCTGCTCCTGAATCGCGCGCAGCTGCGCCTGCACGAACTCCGACTGAAGCTTGAAAACTTCCTGCGGGTCCTTGGCGTGGACGAGCTTCTGGGCCAGATCGAAGGCCGCGTTGACATTAGCCTCCGCAAAAGACAGGGCCTTGACGCTAACGTCCTTTGCGCTCGGCAGCCCAAACGGAAGGTCCGCCGAAGTGTCGAGCGCCTTCTGCGCGGCTCCAGCGAATCCTTCAAAGGCCTTGCGCGCCTGTTCGACGCTCTTCTCCGCAAAATCGCGGACTTCAGTGGGAATTTGATAGACAGCTTCGACCATGGCGCACCTCCGTGCGGTGAAAATCAAACAAGCCCCGCGCTAAACCATTTGTAACCCGCGCCGCGCCCGGCCCCAAGGCGATCCGGCGCTCAGTCATATTGCCCGATTTGATGTTGCATTGCAACAAATTTGTGCGCCGCAGCAGATCGAGGGCGGAGGCGCTGATCGGGGACGAAAGTGCTGGAAGCGTAGAAATACTAGGAAAAACGCGCGACGATCATAGACCTTGCGCGCGGCGGCGACTAATTTGCTTTCATCCGTTAGCGTCGAGCCGACGAGACGCCTGGGAAGCGCGCGGCGAGCGAGACCGTCGGTTGAGGCGGTAGGCAATGGGCGGTTCGCAGCAGGACCTCGAGGAAGACGCGCGAGCAGCCGCTTGCGTGGCGGCCGATCCTGTTTTTTCCGCGCTTGACGCCTCCGGCGCGCCGATTATCGCGGCGAGCGGCGATCCCCTGCGCATTGCGTTTCTGAACGAGCCCGCGCGCGCCGTCTTTGGCGCAGACGCCGGCGGCCTCGCCGAGCGGCTGTTTCGCGGCGACGATCCAGGGCCACGACGTCTGGCCGAGCTTGTCGGCGAACTGCGCCGCCGCCCCGGTCTTCGTCTCGAGCGGCTACGCTTTCGTGCTGTCGCGCAGGCGCAACCGGTCACCTTTCTCTGCCGCAGCCTCGCCGTGGAAAGCGGCGACTGTTTCGTTATCGCGGCGCTTGGCCTGCGCGCAGATTCGCCAGCTCAGGACCGGCGCTTGGCCGACGCTTCGGCTGAAGCGCGGGTCAGCGACGCGACGGCGGCCCTCCGCCGCCGCCTTGCGGCGCGACACGGCGCGCGTTCGCCGCGCTTTTTATGGAAGACCGACGCGGCAGGACGGTTCACCGACGTGACCCACACGCTCGCCGACGTGGTGGGCGAAAAGGCCGCCGACATCCTCGGCCGCTCAGTGCAGGATGCGACGCATGCCCTTACGCTCGACGCCGCATTTGCCCGCGCCGTCGCCTCGCGCCGCGCGTGGAGCGGCGTCGAGGTCGAGTGGCCCTTGGAAGGCGATGCCGGATGTGTGCCGACGACGCTCGGCGCTCTGCAGATGACGGATTCTGCGGGGCGGTTTCTCGGCTATCAGGGCTATGGCGTGTTGCACATTGATCGCGGACGAGCCGCCGAACCCGCTGCGGCGACCGCTTGCGGTTCGAGTTCTGAGGAGAGCGCCTTCGAGCCGCCGCGCGACAATGTCGTGATGCTGCGCGCGCCGGCTTCGGCGCGCGTCGATGTGAGAGAGGCGCTCAGTTCGAGCGAACGCCTGGCGTTTGACGAAATCGCGCGGGCGCTCACGGAAGGCGATCTCGTCATCCCCGCCGCGGAGTCCGCCGCGCCGTCTGAGCCCGAGGCTGATGAGCGAGCGGCGCCGACGCATCGCAATCTCGAGCTCATCGCGCCGGGCCCGGAGCAAAGCGCTCTGGCGCTCGCGCGCGCGTTCGAAGAAAAGCTTGCGCGGGCGAAGTCCGAGAGCGCGCTGCTTGGCGCGGCTTTCGAGCTCTCGCGCGCGCCGATTGCGATCGTGGCGGCCGACGGGATGGTCATGAGAGCCAACGCGTCGTTCGCGGCTTGCTTCGCGATGGAGGCGCCAGCGCTTGAGAGCCGCAATCTGACGTCTCTTCTCAGCCCATCCGACGCGCAAATCGTCCGTCAGGGTTTTTCTGACGCCCAGCCGCACGCCCCCGCGCGCGTGTCGCTGACGACAGCGCCGCTGCGCGGCGGCTTCCCTGTCGATCTCATCCTGCGCCGGGTCTGCGTCGATGGAAAGCCGGTGATGTTGGTTTCCGCCGAGCCTTGGGAGGCTGCATCGGCGGATGATCGCGCGCTTGAAGCGGCGCGTCTTGCCGCCGAAAGCGCCAATGCGGCGAAATCCGATTTCCTGACCCGCGTATCGCATGAGATTCGCACCCCGCTGAACGCCATCATGGGTTTTGCGGAAGTAATGATGGAGGAGCGTCTCGGGCCGATCGGCTCTCCTCGCTACAAGGAATATTTGAAAGACATCCGCGCTTCCGGCGCGCATGTCTTATCCCTGGTCAACGATCTTTTGGATCTCTCGAAGATCGAAGCTGGCAAGATGGAGCTTTCCTTCTCGCGCGTTGACGCCAATGCAGCCATCGCCGAATGCGCGTCGATCATGCAGGCCCAGGCCAATCAGGGCCGCGTCGTCATGCGTCTCGCGCTTGCCGCTGGCCTGCCGCCGCTGCGCGCCGATGCGCGCTCGCTCAAGCAGATTCTTCTCAATCTTTTGTCGAATGCGGTGAAGTTCAACGAGCCTGGCGGACAAGTCATCGTGTCGAGCGCGCTGAACGACGCCGGCTCTGTCGTCATCCGCGTCAAAGATACTGGGGTCGGCATGTCGGAGGCGGATGTCGCAACCGCCTTGGAGCCGTTCCGACGGGTTGGCGCCTCACGCGAGGCGAGCGGAACGGGGCTCGGACTGCCGCTGACAAAGGCGTTGATCGAGGCGAATCACGCTTCATTCAGCATTAAGAGCCGTCACAATGAGGGCACGCTGATCGAAATCGCGTTTCCGCCGCCGCAAGCGCTCGCGGCGGAGTAGTCCAAACGGGGTAATGGGGAAATTGCTCGCCGCTGCGGCAAGCTAGAGCTGAACCAAATCAGCTCGGTCCGTTGGCGTAATACCGCTGGCGCTCAGGCCAAGCAGCTGCCCGCCAACGGACCGTATGGGACGTAAACGTCCTGCTTTCTTGAACTTACTTGCCGATCCGCATCGCGACGAGAGCGCCGCCGACGACGATAGCGAGCATGAGTCCCGGGATAAGATACTGCATATTTTTTCCTCCCACATTAAGCCAGCCAGTGGCTTTTTTTTCCGGCTTCGCCGCGATGTAGCTTCACCAAAGGGCACAGTCTTTGTCAAGCGCCGCCTTGTCCTATTTGTGCGGGTCTGTGCCGATCTTTGCTGCATCGGATCGCCCTGGCACGGCTGAAATCGCGGCGCTAAAGCCATCGGCCCATGGAAGTTGCGGCGCGCGGACTGACCGCGCGTCGGCCATTGCCGCCGTGGCGCGGTTGCGCCAATCTCGCGGCCCCTCTTCAAAGGCGACTCGCATTTTTCATGACTTCCGCCTCTCGCGCCATCGATCTTAACGCCGACCTCGGGGAAGGATTCGGCCATTGGCGCATGGGCGACGACGACGCCATGCTCGACATCGTGACGAGCGCCAATGTCGCTTGCGGCTTCCACGCCGGCGATCCCGACATTATGGCGACGACATTTGCGCACGCCAAAGAAAAGAGAGTGGCCGTCGGCGCCCATGTCGCCTTTCCAGACCTCGCAGGCTTCGGGCGGCGCAGTTTGCCGATGAGCGCGCGGGAAATCGAGCGCGCGGTCGCCTATCAGCTCGGCGCGGCGCAGGGGCTCGCGGCTTTGAGCGGACATCGGATCACGCATGTGAAGGCGCATGGCGCGCTCGCCAATATCGCCGAGCGCGACGCCGATGTCGCGAACGCCATCGCCCGCGCGGTCCGCGGCGTCGATGCGTCGCTCGCGCTGCTCGCGATTGCGCTCTCCGAGCAAACGCTCGCCGGCGCGCGCGCGGGGCTGCGCGTCGTGAATGAAATTTTCGCCGACCGCGCCTATATGGACGACGGACGGCTGCAGCCGAGATCGCAAGAAGGCGCGGTGATCGAGGATATAGAAATCGCCAGCACCCGTGTGCGCGACATGCTCGCCAGCGGCGGTTTGAGAACCATTAGCGGCGGACTCCTGCCGACGCAGATCGACTCGGTCTGCGTCCACGGCGATTCGCCCCTTGCGGTTGAAATGGCCCGGAGCCTGCGCGCGGCGCTCGAAGCCGACGGCTGGAAGCTGCGCGCCTTCGCGGGAGCGTGATCGCGATGGACTATGAGACGCCGCGCTTTCTCGATTGCGGCGAGGCGGCGCTCTCAGTGGAATTCGGCGACAGCGTCGATCCCGCCGTCAATGCGCGCGTGCTGGCGCTGGACGAGCGTCTTCGCGCCGCGCCGCCGGCCGGCCTGCGCGAAACGACGCCCACCTACCGCGCGCTCTTCTTGCGCTACGAGCCGCTCGAAATCTCGCGCGCCGCGCTCATTGCGGCGATCGAAGCTCTGATCGGGACTGCGGGCGTTGAGGCGGCGCAGCCGGCTGCGCGCTGGACCATTCCCTGCTGCTATGATCCCGAATTCGCGGAGGATATTGGCGAAGCCGCCGCGCTGCTCGGGCAAACGGCGCACTCCATCGCGCAGCTGCACGCCGGCGCCGACTATCGCGCCTACATGTATGGTTTCGCGCCGGGGTGGTGCTATCTCGGCGGACTGCCTCAGGCGCTCGCGATCCCGCGGCGCGTCAGCCCCCGCGGGCCGACGCCGCCGGGCGCCACGCTGATCGGCGGCGCGCTCTCTCTGATCGCCGCTCGTCCCATGCCGACCGGCTGGTATGTCGTCGGGCGCACGCCCGAGCGCATGTTCGCACTGGACCGCACCCCGCCTTTTCTTGTCGCGCCAGGCGACGCCGTGCGCTTTGAGCCGATCGACGCCAAGACGTTCCTCGCGCTCGATGCGCGCGCCTGCGCCGGCGAAACGGTGGCGCGGCAGGAGACGCTGCTTTGAGCGCGCGGCTGCTGATCGAGGCCGCCGGACCTGGCGTCACCATTCAGGACGAGGGCCGTTTCGGACTGTCGCGCTACGGCGTCACGCCCGCGGGGCCGATGGATCTTGGCGCTTATCGCGCCGCGACGCGCGCCGCCGGCGCTGACTGCGCAATCGAAGTTTCGCTCGGGGGCGTGACGCTGCGGGCGGAAGGCGCGACGCTTTGCGTCGCCGTGGCGGGAGGCGAATTCGACATCCGGCTCGACGGGCGGCCCATGCCGCCGGCGTGCCTGCTGCCGCTTGCCGAGGGCGCACGGCTCGCGCTGCGCGCGGGCGGGTCAGGGGCCTGGTGCTATGTCGCCGTCGGCGGAACGCTCAATCTCGCGCCCACGCTGGGTTCGCGCGCGACGCACGCCCGGTCCGGCATCGGTCCCAAGCCGCTCGCCGCCGGCGACGCCTTGACGCTCGCCGAGGCGGCGGGGGCGCCGCTCGAGCCGCTGGCCTTGGCGGCGCCTTGGCTGACGTCCAGCGACGCGCCGATCCGCCTGGTTCTCGGGCCTCAGGTGGATTATTTCGCGTCGGAGGAGATCGAGGCCTTTTTGAGCGCACGCTGGCGCATTGGCGCCCGCAGCGATCGCATGGCCTATCGACTCGAAGGGCCGGCGATCCGCCATTGGCGCGGACATGACATCGTCTCCGACGGCGTCGCCATGGGCGCGATCCAGATTCCCGGCGACGGCGCGCCGCTCGCGCTGATGGCGGACCGACAGCCGACCGGCGGCTATCCGAAAATCGCGACGATCATCGGGGCGGATCTCGGCCGGCTGGCGCAATTGCGTCCCGGCGAAGACCTGTCCTTCCGCGCCGTGGATTGGGACGAGGCGGTCGCCGCCCGCCGCGCCTATTTTGCGTCCATCGAGGCCGGCGCGACGCGCGAGCCTCTAGGCGCCGAGATGACCACCGAGTCGCTGCTGGCGGAAAATCTCGTCGGCGGCGTCGTCAACGCGCGAGACTGATCACTCCGCCGGCTCTTTGACCTCGGTGAGGAGAGCGACGGGCGCGGCCGGCGGCGCCGTCGCGGCGAGGGCCGCCTTTGCCGCCGCTTTGCGCCGCTTCCACCATTTGATCAGCATCATCCACCACGGGTCGCCGACATGCAGATGATAGCGCAGCGGCGTCTTGATGATGGCGAGCACGAGCCCGATCGAGAATAGGCACCAGACCGCCGGCCATTCATTGATGTTGCTCGTCGTCAGGCCGGCAAGAAACGGTCCGGCAAGCCAGGAGAACAGGATGAAGCGCCAGCTGCCGAAGAGCGCTGGGATGTAGAAGGCCATCAGCGGATATTCGATATAGCCGCGCCCAAGATAGGCGTTGTCGACCATGGAATTGCCAATGCCATTCGTCGGCAGCAGCCAGGCGATGTGCCATTCGCCGCGGACCGTGCAGAGCATGTCGCCGCACAGCGGCCGTCCGGCGGCGCAGTGGCCCGCCCAGGCGAAGGGATAGAGCTGGAGCAGCATGGCGATGGCCGCGACGAAGCAGCCGAAATAGGCCCAGGGCGCGACGATGCGGGCGCTGTCCTTGGGCATGAAATAGAGCGCGACGGCGTTAATGAAGAAGGGCTGGAATGTTATGTGGAGATAACCAAACATGGTCATCAATTGATTGAGCGGCGAGTCGCACTGGTTCAAGACCGAGTAGGCGACCGCCTGAAGCGACTCCATGCTGGCGAAGTAGAGAAGGCAGACCCAGAGGGCGAGCGGTTCGGGGTCCTTTTTGAGCGCCGAATAGGCCGCGCCGGCGATCCCCGCCGTCGCCAACACCGCTGACGCCTCTCCACTCCAACACATTCGGACATTTCCTCATTTTTATTGTCTGCGACCCGATACACTATCCGCCGGGTCGGTCAAAGCCCCCGATGGGCTGAAAAGCCCTTGCGTTCAAGGCAAAGAGTCGGGCGCGAAGTCCGCCGGCGCCAGCTCGAAGCCGGCGAATTCGAAGCCCGGCGCGACCGTGCAGCCGACGAGGGTCCATTCGCTCGCCCCCTGGCCGAGGCTCCTCGCCGACTGCCAAACGCCTGCGGGGACCACGGCTTGCGGCCGCTCGCCCGCCGCGAGCCCGGCGCCCAGGCGCAGGACTTCGGTGGGGGCGCCCTGCGCCGCGATCTTAAGCTCCAGCGCCGCGCCGGCGTAAAAGTGCCAGACTTCGGCGGCGTCGACCCGATGCCAGTGGGATATTTCGCCGCCCGGGAGCAGATAGTAGATCGCCGTCGAGGCGGCGCGGGCGCCGCCGACCGGCAATAAATCGCGAAAGGTCTGCCGATAAAAGCCGCCCTCGGGATGGGGCGAGAGGTCGAGAAGCCGCACGACCTCCTGCGTCGAAAGCCCGTTGGTCATGCGGCGAAGCTGTTCTTGCGTTCGCGCATCGCCGCGAAGACGGCGAAAGAATCGGCGCCCTTCATGCCCATCGCGGCCTTCACGCTCGGGTCCTCGACCCGCAGAAAGGGGTTGGTGGCGTTTTCGAGCGCGATCGTCGTCGGCAGGGTGAATTTCCCCTCCTTGCGCAGATCCGCGACGGTCCGCGCCCGCTCGCGCAACACTGAGTTCTCCGGATCGACGGTGAGCGCGAATTTGGCGTTGGCCTGCGTATATTCATGGCCGCAGTAGACGCGCGTTTCGCCGGGCAGATTGGCGAGCGCTTCGAGCGTGAGATGCATCATGTCCATGGTGCCCTCGAAAACGCGGCCGCAGCCGAGCGAGAACAGCGTGTCGCCAACAAACACAATTTCATCGTCGCCGAAATAATAGGCGATGTGTCCAAGCGTATGGCCCGGCGTTTCAATGACGCGCGCGCGCGCCTCGCCGACTTCCACGATATCGCCTTCCGAAACCGCGCGATCGAGCGGCGGGAGGCGGTGCGCGTCCTTGGCGGCGCCGATGACCTTCATGCGCGGAAAGCGCGCCTTGAGCGTCTGCGTTCCCTGAATGTGATCAGCATGGTGATGGGTCAAAAGCAAATGCGTCAGCGGCCAGCCGCGTCGCTCGGCCTCATTGGCGATCGCTTCGCCGTCGGGCGCGTCGACGCTCGCGGTCGCGCCGAGCTCCGGCTCATGAGCGAGCAAGCCGAAATTATCGTTGAGGCAGATGAACTGCGCGACTTCCAATGCCATCAGGCTGTCTCCTCGAGCGGTCCCTACCATAAACGCGCTTCGCCAAAAAACGCGACTGCGACGTGCGAACGATTGCAGCGCCTTGCGCCATTGCTCGATTGCGCCGATGATCCGCGCCATGCTCGACGTTGTCGAATTGCGCGCTTTTTACGATACCGCGTTGGGCGGGGTCGCCCGCCGCCTTGTGTCGCGACTGGTGCGCGCGCGCTGGCAGGACCACGCCGGCCTGCGCGTGCTCGGCCTTGGCTACGCGACCCCCTATCTCGACGATTTTCGCGAGAAAGCGCAGCGGGTTCTTGCCTTTATGCCGGCCACCCAGGGCGTCGTCCATTGGCCGGTCGACGGACGCTCCGCCTCAGCTCTGGTGGAGCCGTCGATGACGCCGCTGCCCGACGCCAGCATGGATCGCATCCTGATCGTGCATGCGCTCGAGACCGACGAACACCCGCATGATCTCCTCGAAGAGGTCTGGCGTATTCTCGCGCCGGGCGGCCGGGTGCTGATCGTCGCGCCGAGCCGCACGGGGCTTTGGGCGCGCGTCGACACGACGCCCTTTGGACAGGGCCACCCCTATTCGCGCGGCCAGCTGCAACAATTGTTGCAGGCGGCGCAGTTTCTGCCGCTCTATTGGGACGAGGCGCTTTATGTGCCGCCGTTCCAGCGCGCTTCGCTGCTGCGCTCGGCGCCGGCCTTTGAGCGTATCGCCGGCCGCTTCTCGCTGCCCGGCGGCGGCGTGCATATCGTCGAGGCGACGAAGCAGCTCTATCGCCCGGTTATGCGCCGCGCCGTGCGTCGCCTGCCGATCGAACTTGAGCCGGCGATGGAGCCGGCCGGCGCCGAGGCGGGGCTGGAAGGAATAAGTTAGAGCGTTGCGCCAAAACGCCGAGCCGTCGCACGCCTATGCGACGGGGCGACAATTGCGATCGTCGGCAAAATCGTCTTCACGCCCGATAATTTCGCGCGTCACCGTCGGCGAAGTTCGACGGCGACGCCGAAGGACTGCGCCAGGAACAGGGCGCCGTGGATCAATCCGGTTTCGTCGATCCCGTGGCCGAGCCGCGCCGAGAGGTGCCATTGGGTCGGCACGCCGGAGTCGGCGAGCGCATTGGCGGACATGAGCAGCGCCTCGACCGGGATCATTTCGTCTTCTTCGCCGTGAGCCAAAAGGACGGCCGGTGGTTTCTCATAGGCCAGCGGCGCTTCGTCCGCCTGCGCCGGCCCGAGCACATAGATTCCTGAATAGCCGAGAATCGCGCGCGGCGCGCGCTTGCGGCGCAGACCCGTATGGAGCGCCATCATCGTGCCCTGGCTGAATCCGACCAGCGCCAGCGCGCGATCGTCAAATCCGCGCTTAGCGAGTTCGGCGTCCAGAAAGGCGTCGAGCGTCGGCCGCGCCGCCACGCAGCCGCGCCAACGCTCTTCGGGATCGCGCATGGTGAGCGGAAACCATTGTCGTCCGGTCGGCGATGCGGCGCATCGGTCGGGCGCATGCGGCGCGACGAAATCGGCGTCGGGAAGGAAGGCGCGCCATTGGCGGCCGATCTCGATGAGATCAGCGCCGTCGGCGCCGTAGCCGTGAAGAAAAACGACGAGCTGCTTTGGCTTGCCGGAACGCGCCTGCACTCTTGGACCATCAATCGCCGCCATGAACCTGCGCCCTTCCGTCGCATCGATGCGTGGCGAGGTTTATGCGCGAAGCGCGGCGCCGGCGCAACGGCGCGCGAAACTATAGCGTCTTGACGAAAAACGAGACGATCTTGAACGCATAGATGCAAGCGGCGGCCAGCGTGCTGTGCTTGACCATGGTCATGGCGAGATAAATGTGATCAGGCCTCATGAAAACCCTCATAGTCGCACGCAAACGCTGCGCGCCGGCGATCGCATCAGGAGCGATCCATTCAGTGGGACGGTTGCTTTGCAGAGCGTCGCGCGGCTTACGTCTCGAACAGGTTCCCGCAAGAGCCGCGCCATGCGCCGTCAGTTCGATTGCGTCCGTTCGCCGCAGGCGATGCAATGACGTCGAACCATTCGCCGGCACCTACACGTCGACGACGCGCCTGGTCAAGCGCAGCGCGCTGAGATTCCTGGCTTTGCGACAATGTGTCACCTGAAACGGCAAGGGTGGACAACGCCCCGGCGCTGCTGGCGATTTTCTCAAAACGCGCGAAGTAGCAATGAGGATGGACATCACCGATCGGGAACGTGATCAAAGGCTGACCCTATGGCCAAGTTTCTCATCATTGCAGGGCTCGTCATGGTCGGGTTCGGCCTTCTGTGGATGGTCGGCGAGAGATTTGGCCTTGGGCGCCTGCCGGGCGATATCGTCGTCGAGCGTGGCAATGTTAAATTCTATTTCCCGCTCGCCACGTCGCTCATTTTGAGCGTCGTCATTAGTCTGCTGTTGTGGCTTTTTAATCGATGAGCCTTTTGACAATGCTGACGCGGTCGTCTCCTAATGCCGCCGAAAAAGGAGGCGCCGGTGCCGCAGTCGTTTAAAAGTTTGTCCGTCCCGCAAATGGCCGCTCTGTTCTGCCTCGGCTCGGTCGCCGTAACGTGGCTCGGCGTTTTTCTTTTCAATCGGCTCGCGCATCGGTGGGTGCATGGGCGTCGCAACGCCAATGAAATGATCGGGTTGACGTTGGCCGCCTTTTCGACGCTTTACGGAATTTTGTTGGGATTGCTCGCGGTCGAGGCCTATCAGGATTTTTCTAACGTTCAGGACATCATCTCTAAGGAGGCGTTGACGATCGCCACGCTTCACCGAGATTTCGACGGCTTTCCACAGCCGACGCGGAGCGAGCTTCAGGACGATCTGCGCAACTATGCGCGCGAGGCGATCGACGCTGTCCATCCGCCAGCCAATGTTCCTCAGGACCCCCATTCACGTTCGCCTGGATTGACGGCGCTCTTCGCGCAGGTGATGAGTTTTCAAGCCAAGCTGAAAAGCGAGGAAATCGTTCAGACCGAGACGTTCAGTCGCCTGAACACGCTTGTCGAACATCGCCGCTATCTCATCGCCGCCGGCGCGAATGGCATTCCAAAGGAGCTGTGGCTGGTGGTCTGTCTCGGCGGTTTTTTGTTGCTTGGCCTGATATGCATCTTTGACATGGAGCTCCATGTCCATTTGATCTTGAGCGGCGCGATGGCGCTGTTTCTCGGCTCGGTGATCTTTCTGATCGCCGCGATGGATAATCCATTTAACGGCGGCATGACGGTCGATTCAGGGCCGCTTGAAGCGGTGCTGGCGACCTTCCCGGAGGCGCGCTGAGGCGCGCTTCTGGCGGTCCCGAAGGGATTCGAACCCCTGACCTTCGGTTTAGGAAACCGCTGCTCTATCCTGCTGAGCTACGGGACCGCGTCGCCCCTCTCTAGCATAGAGCGCGTCGGAGAAAAAAGACGCCATGCGCCCTCCGGCCAACGCCAGAGGACTCATTTCTTCCTCAGGAAATATTCCGCGCCACTTCCTCGAGCTGCGTGATGCATGCGCCCCAGCCATCATAGAATCCCATCTCTTCATGGCGTCGGCATTCGGCGTCGTCCTTGTGCATGACGCGCGCGACATAGCGCGTGCCGGGGCCCTCGTCGGCCATGGTCAGGATCGCGGTGAATGCGAGCCATGGCGACGCCGGACGCCGGCCGCCAAGCAGCATTGACGTCAGGACGATGCGCTCCTGCGGCGCGATGTCGAGAAAGCAGCCCGGATTGTCGCTTTCTCCCCCATCCGGCCCTCTCAGGAACGTGTGGAAGGCGCCGCCCGGATGAAAATCAAAGGCGCGGACTTCGGTTGTCCAGGGTCGCGGGCACCACCATTCTTTCAATAACGCAGGGTCGGCCCAAGCCCTCCAAACACGCTCACGGGGTGCGGCCACGAAGCGCGAAATTTCAAGATCGAGTTTTTTCTCACTCATCCTTCTCCTCGCCTTTCTCCAGGAACGCGTCCAAAGGATCGAAGCGCGCCTCCCAGTGTGCGCGTTGCCGCGCGAGCCACGCCTGGGCGGCGTCGAATCTTTTTGGCTGTATGCGGCATGTGCGCATGCGCCCTGTCGTTCGGCTTGTCAGAAGCCCGCTCTGCTCCAGAGACTGCAAATGCTGCATGGCCGCGAGGAGCGTAAGCAGCTTAAGCGTTTAATGGACGCATCAGCCGCCGCGCGCCATCAGCGCGCCGCGCGCCATCAGGCGTTTTTCCCACTCCAGAGCCTGGCGAACGATTTCGTCGAGGTTGTCATGCTGCGGCGTCCAACCGAGCGTCCGGCGGATTCGTTCGTTCGCCGCGACGATCGCGGCAGGGTCGCCTGGACGGCGCGGGGAGATCTCGACGTCGAAATCAACGCCCGAAACCCGCTTCACCGATTCGATCACTTCGAGAACGGAAAAGCCGCGTTCATAGCCGCAATTGGCGACGAGCGGGGCGCCGCCGCCCCGCAAATAGCGCAAGGCGTCGAGATGGGCGCGCGAGAGATCGGTGACTTGGATATAGTCGCGCACGCAGGTGCCGTCGGGCGTCGGGTAATCGTCGCCGAAGACCTGCATTTTTGGACGCAGGCCGAGCGCCGTCTGAACGGCGACCTTGATGAGATGTGTGGCGTTCGGCGTGGATTGCCCCGAGCGGCCCTTGGGATCCGCGCCGGCGACGTTGAAATAGCGCAGGGCGACATAGGCAAGGCCGTGCGCGCGCGCCGTATCCTCCAGCATCCATTCGACCATGAGCTTCGATCGCCCATAGGGCGAAACCGGCTTGAGCGGCTCTTCCTCGGTTACAGGATTATGCAGAGGATCGCCGTAGACGGCGGCGGTCGAAGAAAAGATGAAGCGTTTGACGCGATGCGCCACCGACGTCGCGAGTAGCGCGCGCGCTTTCGCCGTATTGTTGAGATAATAGCCGAGAGGATCGGCGACGGAATCGGGAACGACGATCTTTGCGGCGAAATGGATGATCTCATCAATGGCATGGCGCTCGATCAAATCCGCGACGAGATCCGCGTCGCCGAAATCGCCGACCACGAGCGGCGTCCCCTCGGGAACCGACCAGCGGAAGCCGGTCGAGAGATCGTCGAGCACGACCGGCGGAGGTTCACCGGCGTCGAGCAGTTCGAGAACCGTATGACTGCCGATATAACCTGCGCCGCCCGTAACCAGAACCGTCATGCCGCAATCTTCCTCTTGTATCTTCGACTGATGTTAACGCCGCAGGCCTGAACGCCTCAAGTCTTTTGCGCCGTTCGTGTCGCGAACTCTACGATCCAGCCAAATCGTGCTAAGCGGCCCGGCTTGAAGACGCTTCCCTCGGTCACGCGGCGAGTCGATTCCGGAACAATTCGCCGCTATCACCCCTTCGTCGTCTCATCTCTCAATGGGCCCATCCATGAGCAAACGCATTCGCAAGGCTGTTTTCCCCGTCGCCGGTCTCGGCACGCGCTTTCTGCCCGCCACCAAGGCCGTGCCGAAGGAGATGCTGACCGTCGTCGACCGTCCGGTCGTGCAGCATGTCGTGGACGAAGCGCGAGAAGCCGGAATAGAGCATTTCATTTTCGTCACCGGGCGCGGCAAGGCGGTCATCGAAGATCACTTCGACATGGCCTATGAGCTTGAGGACACGCTGCGCCGCCGCAACAAGACCAAGGAATATGAAGCGCTGATGTCGGACCTGCCAGCCGCGGGGGCGACGAGCTTCACCCGCCAGCAGGCGCCGCTTGGCCTCGGCCACGCCGTATGGTGCGCGCGCGACATCGTCGGCGACGAGCCCTTCGCGGTGCTCCTGCCCGACATGATCACGCTTCCCGCGCGAGGCAAAAGCGCGCGCTGTCTCGCAGAAGCGGTCGCGGCTTACGAAAAACATGGCGGCAATATCATCGCGGTCGAGGAAGTGAAACCGGAAGAGACGCATCAATACGGCATCGTCGCGCGCGGCAAGGATTACGGCGCGACGTTCGAAATCACCGGCATGGTCGAGAAGCCGCCGCAGGGGACGGCGCCGAGCAACTTCATCATTTCCGGTCGCTATATTCTGGAGCCGGAAATTTTCGGGCTGCTCGAAAAGCATGAACAAGGCGCTGGCGGCGAAATTCAGCTCACCGACGCCATGATCCATCTTGCGAAGACGCGGCCCTTCCACGCCGTGCGCTTCGACGGACGCACCTATGACACGGGCTCGAAGCTTGGCTTTCTCGCGGCCAATGTGGCTTTTGGCCTGGCGCGGCCGGACGTCGCGGAGGGCCTGCGCGCCGAGCTGAAGAAGATGCTCGATTAGAGTGTATATCCAAAAAAGACAGTGGTTTATGGGCGTCTTGAGCAAAAGGCGGCTTTTGTCTGTGGCGCGGTCCCTCGTTTGACGCCGGCGCGCCAGTCATTAAACCTTCAAACGATTCTTAAGATCGGCGCGTGGCCGCGCGTGGTTGAAAGCAAGCAGGGGATTGAACACTGATGCCGCAACAAGGCGCCGCGCGCAGAATCGTCATTACCGGAATGGGCGCGGTGTCGGCCGCCGGCGTTGGCGCGACGCCGCTGTGGCGCGCGGCGCGTGACGGCGTGTCTTGCGTGCGCCCGCTGAGATCGGAGCGCCCCTATGTGGGGCGAATCAAGATCGCCGCGCAGGTCCCGGATTTCGATCCGGCGACGCATATCGAAGCCGAACTGCTCCCCTATTGCGATCCTTTTACCCAATTTTCCATTGTCGCCGCCGACGAGGCGCTGGCGCAGGCGGGGTTTGAGCGCAAGGCGGTCGGCGGGCCGCGCACCGCGGTCATCATCGGCACCGGCATCGGCGGCGCCACGACCATCGATAATAACGCCTATCTCGAATATAAGCTCGACGGCCGTCCGGATACGTTGACCGTGCCGCGCCTGATACCTAGCGCCGCGCCGACGACTCTCGGCATGCGCTACGGCGCCAAGGGACCGACCTTCGCGCTCGCCTCCGCCTGTTCCTCGGCGGCGCAGGCCATCGGCGAAGCCTTTGAAATGCTGCGCGCCGGCCGCGCCGATCGTGCCATCGCCGGCGGCGCCGAAGCCTGCGTGATCAATGGTTCGATTCGCTCCTGGGAGGCGCTGCGCGTTCTCACGCCGGATCTGTGCCGCCCGTTCTCGCAAAAGCGCAACGGCATGACGCTTGGCGAAGGCGCCGCCGTCGTCATCCTGGAAACGCTGGAAGGCGCGCTGGCGCGCGGCGCGACGCCGCTCTGCGAACTCGCCGGCTATGGCACGACGAGCGACGCTTTCGATCCGCTGCGCGCCGATGTCGAAGGCCCGTCGCGCTGCATGCGGCTTGCGCTCGACAGCGCCGGATTGGAGCCCGGCGACGTCGACTATCTCAACGCCCATGGCACCGCGACCTACGCCAATGACATCACCGAGTCGCAGGCGATGCGCGCCGTCTTCGGCGACGCGCCGCCGCCGGTTTCGTCAACGAAACCCGTGCACGGCCATGCGCTCGGCGCAAGCGGCGGGCTGGAGCTCGTCGTGACGATTTCCGCGTTGCGCGATCAGATCGCGCCGCCGACGATCAATTTCCTTGAGCCTGACCCCAAATGCGCTGTCGACGCCATTCCCAATGTCGCGCGGCAAATGCCGATTCGCGTCGCGCTCTCGAACTCTTTCGCCTTTGGCGGCATCAACGCCACGCTCGCCGTGCGGGCGATGACTTGATCGGATAGAGCCCTAGAATCGCAGTAGTTTTGCAAAGGGGCAGTCGACCGCGATGACAGAGAACGACGAGGGGGGCAGGAGCGGCGCCCCAAAAGGGGCGGATTTTAGCCCGAAGTCTAACGGCGAGCCGAAGAAGAAGGCGGCGCTTGCCGCCGCCTTGCGCGCCAATCTTGCCCGTCGCAAGGCGCGCGAACGCGCGCTGCGGGACCAGGCGCCAGCGAAACACGGCGGGGACTCGAAAACCGACAGCGAGGGGTGATGGATAAGATCAAGATCGTCGGCGGGACCAGGCTCAATGGCGTGATCCCGATTTCCGGCGCCAAGAACGCCGCCTTGCCGTTGATGATCGCATCGCTCCTGACGCGCGAAACCGTGACGCTCGCCAACATGCCGCTCCTCGCGGACGTGATGCTTCTCGAGCGCATCCTCGGCAATCATGGCGTGGATTACGCCATTGCCGGCAAGCGCACCGGCGAGTCCGTCGACGCCGGCCGCACCGTTCAGCTCACCGCGCGTGAGATCGTCGACACCACCGCGCCCTATGATCTCGTCTCGCGCATGCGCGCCAGCTTTTGGGTGCTCGCGCCGCTCGTCGCGCGTTGCGGCGAGGCGCGCGTGTCGCTGCCGGGCGGCTGCGCCATCGGCACGCGGCCAGTCGATCTGCTGCTCATGGCGCTGGAAAAGCTCGGCGCCAAACTCGACATCGAAAATGGTTACGTCGTCGCCTCGGCGAAGAATGGTCTCACCGGCGCCGAGATCGACTTTCCCAAAGTCACGGTCGGCGGCACGCATACGGCGCTGATGGCGGCGTCGCTCGCGCGCGGAACCACCGTGCTGCGCAACGCCGCGCGCGAGCCCGAAGTCGTCGATCTTGCCGACTGCCTCATAAAGATGGGAGCGCGCATCAAGGGCGCCGGCCAGTCGACGATCGAGATCGAGGGCGTGGGTTCGCTTTATGGCGCAAGACATGCCGTGATGCCCGATCGCATTGAGGCCGGCACTTACGCCATGGCGGTGGCGATGACCGGGGGCGACGTTCTGCTCGCCGGTGCGCGCGCCGATCTTCTGCAAGCGGGGCTCGACGCCCTCGCGCAGGCAGGCGCCAGCATCACCGAGACGAATGAGGGACTGCGGGTAACGCGTAACGGCGCCGGCATTTCGCCGGTCGATGTCACGACGGCGCCGTTCCCGGCCTTCCCGACCGATCTGCAGGCGCAGTTCATGGCGCTGATGACTCGCGCCCAGGGCGTTTCCCGCATTACCGAGACGATTTTCGAGAACCGCTTCATGCATGTGCAGGAGCTTGCGCGGCTTGGCGCCCGTATCAAGCTCGAAGGCGATACGGCGATCGTGACGGGCGCCGATCACCTCGATGGCGCGCCGGTGATGGCGACCGATCTGCGCGCCTCTGTCTCGCTCGTTATTGCGGCGCTCGCCGCGCGCGGCGAGACGACGATCAACCGAGTCTATCATCTCGATCGCGGTTTCGAGCGCCTGGAGAAGAAGCTGCGCGGCTGCGGCGCGGAAATCGAGCGAGTCACCGCGGCGGGGTGAGGGGCGGACGGCCATAGCGACGGTAGTTCATGGTGGCGTGCGGCGTTCCAATCCCTAAATTGTTCTGCGCCAATGGCTGGGTTGCTGGGCGCAATTGCATTGCTTGCGCATCTCTAGCGGCTGCGTGAATGAGCTTGCGCGGTCGCTACCGGTGCCGCGTAAGCTGCCCGCTTACAGCGTTTATGAACGATGGTTGAACTATTTTTGTTAGCCTTTTTGAAGGAGTGGTTTGGCATGCCGGGAGATCGAATTAATCCCTGGTTCTACCGGATGACGCGCGCTTCTGTCATTTGGTCCGGCCTCGCCTTACTGCTGCAAGGCTCGCCCAGTTACGCTCAGGCGGACGATTTTTATTCGATCTGTAAATCTTACCGCGCTAACCAAGACTCCATTCTTCATGAATGTTTTGATCGCGCGAAGCCATGGTCATATCTTTGGAATGGCAATAAAGTTGAACTCTTCTCATATGTAAGAAAGTCGCCGTCACGGAGTCATTTCTCCGTGGGATGTGTTTTTCAGAAATCGTTGAAGGGCCGAAATATAATAAGTTATTTTGGCGTCTATTACGCTCCTGACGACACAACGTTTCTGAATCTCGACGCCTCCACTGTTGAGTCTGTCGGTCATGGGGGTGACATTCACGTTGTTCGGAATGGCAATTCTGAAAGTCTCGCGCCGATTAATGGCTTTACGGTCCAAGAGGGGCCGATGCAGGATCAATACAATGGACCGGTATGGTCGAATTGCGAGGAAGGAAAATATCTGAAAGACGCGAGGGAGACGGTTAGGCCATATAATATAAATCATTATGTAACACGCTATAGGGCCGAGATAAATGGGGATAGATTTTCGATTGCGGAGTGCGGACGGCGATTCGACAAGAACACCAATGAGCCAATCACGCTTACGTTCTGCAAGCCGCTGAAATATGTGCGTTCCTTACGTGATCCGCTCACCTATGAGATCATATATTCTGACGACTCTTTGTTCATAACCAGAGACGGCAAGGCTTTTTTCGACCAGCGAGAAATTGAAAGAGCCTGCGACTCGTCAGGGAACAACCCCCTATTCCGGGGCGTAAGCGCCGAGCTCTGCAGGGCGGGAAAGAACTAGCGCGCCCCGCCGCCGCTTACTGTCGAAGCGAAAAAGACAGGGAAGAAGAGGCTAGCTGGCCTGGGACAATGAAGTGTGGATTTGGCGAATAGCTTGGAGCATCGACGTGGCTCTTTCCTTTAGACGGTGGCTGTCCTCTATCTTCTCAGATCCAAGAGAAAATAGCGAACTACTGAAGGAGATAAGCATCCATAGTAAAGGTGAGTTCTCCATGAACGGAGAGTACTGTATCACTATTGAATGTCGTAGAAATCAAGACGGTTATTTCGGGATCATGACCATTAGTGAAAGTGATGTAGTGTGCAGGTACTATATTAATAAAGCGGAGTTTGAACTATTAGCTACGTCTCTTTCTAAATTCGCCTCATAGCGGCAGTGGGCCTCGTGTCTCAGGGTCACTCGATCACAACCTTCACCGCGCGCGACGCGACAGGCGCGAGCGCCAGTCGCGCCTGAATGCGATGTCTGCCGGGCGTCATCGGCCAGAACACGGTCTCGTTCGCCTGCGCCGTCGCGAAGGGTTCGCCGTCGACCGTCCAGACGATCTGCGCATCTGCGCCTGTTGGCGCGAGTTTCAGCGCGAGACGGTTGAAGCGCTCAGGCTGCTCCGGGTTTCGCCAGATATGTGTGTTGTGCTCAGGCGTCGCGATCACGAGCGGCGCGGCGCCTGTCGCCTGAGAGTCCGGCGCGGAAGCCATGCTCTCGCCCTGAGCAGGACTCGCATCATAGGTCTCGGCCGCTTTCCCCTCGGCCGGCTTCACCCATTCGCGCAGCGTCTGCGCGCAGTCGGCGCCGCCGTCGGCGCGACAGAGATCGATGGCGATGCGTCCCGGCGGCGGCGCAAAAACTTCCGGCGCGATGTCTCCGGGCTTCGCGTCATGGAGCTTTACGAGCACGGCGTGGGCGAGTCGCGCCGCTGATGACACGCCGGTCATCGCGCGCATCGCGCCGGCGTCGCCGCGACCGAGCCACACGCCGACGATGAATTTATGCGAGAAGGCGATCGTCCAGGCGTCGCGATAGGCTTGCGACGTGCCCGTCTTCACCGCGACGGCGAAGGGATATTCGAGCGGTCCATAGCGCGGAAAAGAGGGAAGCCGCGCCTGCGGATCGGAGAGCATCGAGGCGATCAGCCGCGCGCTGTCGACCGATAATACGCGCCGCGCCGGACGTCGCGATTCGTCGCGCGTGAACGCAAGGTCGCGCATGATCCCGTCGTCCGCGAGCGCGGCATAGGCGCGCATCACATCCTCGAGCCGCGCCGGCAGCGCGCCGATCGCCATCGAAATCCCGAAACTCTCCGCCGGCGTTTCGAGATCGTGCAGGCCGAGGTCGCGAAGAAAATTGAAGTTCGCTTCAAGCCCCACGCGCCGCAGCAGATTTGTCGCCGGCACGTTGCGCGAATTGGCGAGCGCCTGACGCGGCGTCAGCGGTCCAAGATAGAGCCCGTCGGCGTTCGATACGCCCGAGGCGCCTTCGGGAATGTCGTTCAGGAGATCCGTGGTCCTGAGAACGCCGCGCTCGAAGGCCAGCGCATAGATAAAGGGTTTTAACGTCGAGCCGGGCGAGCGCCGCACGCGGGTGAAATCGAATGCCCCCGCCTGCGGGTCGCTGTAGTCGGAGGAGCCGACGTCGGCGATGACGGCGTTGGTTCCCCGCTCAATGACCATCACCGCGACCTGCCGTGCGCCGCGGCGGCGGAAATTCGAAAGGTATCGGCGGGCGAGCCAGAGCACGTCTCGTTCGACCGCCAAATCGATCGTCGCATTGATGCGTCGCTCGCCCTCCGCGACCGGCCGCGCCAGGCCCTCGCGCGCGAGCGTTTCGTAGCGCAGCGCCAGATGCAATGTTTCGGGGCGGCGCTTGGCGTCGAGCGGACGCATATGATCGAGCTCGGCGCGCGCTAGCGCCGCCTGCGCCGCGTCGAGCGCGCCATCGATTTCGAGCCGCGCGATCGCATGATGCGCGCGCGCCGTCGCCAGTGTCAGACCGCTCTCGCGGGAGATGTTCATCCGTCCCGGCGATTGCGGAATGGCGGCCAGCAGCGCCGCCTGCGCCCAGGAGAGGTCTTCGACAGGCTTGTCGAAATAAAAGCGCGCGGCATGGGCGACGCCATGGCCGTTCAATCCGTAAGGCGCGAGGCGCAGATAATGCGCGAGCGTCGCTTCGTGGCCGTGGCGCGCGACAATGGCGAGCGCCGTTGCCGCCTGCATCAGCTTTTCGGCGAATGAGCGCGGCCGCTCGCCTTGCATGCGCGCGACCTGCATGGCGATCGTCGAGGCGCCTTCGCGTCTGCCGCGCGTTGTCAGATTGCGCCATGCGGCGCGCAGCAGCGCGCGGACGTCAACGCCGGGATGATCGTAAAAGCGGCGGTCTTCGAGAGCGAGCGTCGCGCGCGCGACGCGCTGCGGCATTGAGGCGAGGGGCCAATAGCCGTAATCGACGCGCGAGGTTTTGCTCTTAGGATCGCGAGTCTTCTCGCCGATCTGCGTGAGAAAGGCGCCGTTGCGATCGTAGACGATCGAGGTGGCGCGCGGAGAATTAAGCTCGGCGCGCGACAGCGCCTCATGCGAGAGCCAAGCGGCGGTTGCGATGATGGCCACAGTAAGCGCAAGCGCGATGCCGCGTGCAAACCCTCTCCCTTTGGGAGAGGGTGGCTGCGGAGCAGCCGGGTGAGGGGTTACGATATTTGTCGGCATGCGGTCGCGCCAAAACTACAAAGATTGCTGCCCCTCACCCGACCCGGCTTCGCCGGGCCACCCTCTCCCAAGGGGAGAGGGTTATGCGCGTTACTTTCCAATCTCCACCCGCGCGCCGGCGCTCGTCGCCCGAAGGCCTTTCTTGTACATCGCTTCGACAATCGCCGGCGGCTGCGTATAGGCGCCCGCCGTCTGCGCGCGGAGGCGAAAGGCGAAGCGATAGGTTCCCTTTGGCAGCGAATCGTAAGCGTAGAACACGCGGTCGTCGCCATAAGAGACCCAGCTCGGCGGCAGCGTCGGCGCAATTGAGGGCTGCGCTTCGGCAGGCGCCGTGGCGAGATTGGGATTGAGCGGCTCGAAGCCCGCGGCGAGCGGAATCGAAATGGCGATATGGGTGCGATCCTCGGGATTGACTACTTCCGCCGTCTCTTCGATGAGGTCGCCCTGCTTCACCTGCAAAACGCCGTCGCGAACGTCGATCTTCTCCGGCGCCTTGCCGCTTTCGATGCGCCAGCCCTGGCGCGTGATCGTAAAGCCGTCGCTCGTCGCTTGAGCTTTTGCGCCCGGCTCCGCCGGCATGTAGCTGGTCTCGATCATCGCGACGAGCGGCGCGTTGGAGCCGTTGGCGATCTTCAGCGGCGCGTCGCTGCTGGAGACGTGACGGACGACCGGCGTGTTGGCGTCGAGCGTCAGCGCGCGATCCTGTCCGCCATCATTGAAGGTCACGCCGATTGGCGCGGTCGGCCGCCGCCACCCCTCGGCCAGCGCTTCGATCGCCGCGGCGTCGGCGTTGGTCGTTCCCCAGCCATCGCCTTCGCCAAGCCGCAGCAGCGCGTCGCGCAACGCATTTGCGCGCGGATCCCCGGAGGCCGTCAGCGCGGCGGCGCGCACCATTTCGGCGAGGCTGCGAGTCTCGGAAGGCAGGATGATCGGGGAAGCGCTTTCAGCCGCCTGTCCGGCATAGACCTGCACGCCGTTGCGGTTCGCGAACTTCACGCGGCTCCACATCGTATCGATCAGCGCCGCCAGCGCGCGCTGATCGACATTGGGCAGAAGCGCGGCGGCGGAGGCCATCTGCGCAACGCTGATATTGGGAAGGAAATCGGCGCGCCGCGAAAATTCAGCGACATAGGAGTCGTCGAGCTTGCCGCCTTCAGCCAGCGCCGCAAGCGCTTCGACGCGCTCGCGCAATTCATCGCCCGACAGCAGTCGTGGATAATCGGAGCGCAATGACAATTTGAGGATATTGGCGAGGCGCTCCGAAAGGGTCTTGTCGATCGGCTCGCCGGCGCGCTCCGCCCGCGCGAGGAAATCGTAAGACCAGGCGGTCAGCGAGACCGTGCCGCGCGAACGCGGCCAGAAGGCGACGAGCCCGTCGGCGTCGATCGACTGGTCGATGATTTGCGCCGTCGATTTCACATTGGCGGAGACGCGATCCTCGAGCCCCGCCGCCGCGAGAATTGGCCCGAAACTTTTCAGCGCCAGCCCGCCGCGCGCGAGCGACAGGCGTTGCTCTGTGCAGCCATAGGGATATTCGACGAGCGCATTCAAACCAGCGACGAGCTTAATGAGCGACGGGTCGGCGGCGACGATCGTCTCGCGCGAGAAGCTGCCCGGCCGCGACTGCTCGCCAGCACGAGCAAGCGTCTTGGTTTCGCCGGGCGCGATCTCGACCAATTCGAAGCGTCGCGTCGCCTCGCGGTCCTGCTTCACCGGCACGGCGATCTCGACCGCGTCTTTCGCATGATCGGCGTCGCGCTCGATGCGAAAGCCGAGCGTTGCGTCGCCCGCAAGTTGCGCGGGCGCCGCGGCGTGTAGATCAATGCGCACTGGTCTATTCTGCGTCCATTCGATCTTGCGGCTCGTCTCGCCAGAGAGCGTCAGCGCCGGCGCCGTGATCGACGCCTTGCCGGCGCCGCCGGGTCCTTCGACGATCCGCGCGACAAGGCCGATATCGAATGAATCGCCCGGCCGAATGAAGCGCGGCAGCGCCGGCTGCGCGACGAGCGCCTGCCGGATCAGAATTTCGCCGCCCGCGGCGCCGAAGCGATCCGGCCCGCTGACCGCCTTGGCGCGCAGTTTGAACACGGTCAGCGTATCGGGAAGCTGCACCTTGATTTTGGCGACGCCGTCGGGGCCGATCTTCACGCTCGGCAGATAGATCGGCACGGGCGTGAAATTCTTGCGCACGGAAATATTGTTCTCAGCGCCCCATTCCTGCAGTTCATCGCCGTCGCCGCCGGCGATCTCTTCGAGCGGAATGACGCCAAAGGCCATGTTGCGCGTGTCCCGCGCCGCCATTTTGGTTTCGCGCTCGACGATGAAGTCGGACAGGGGATCGAGCGGGCGTTCCTTTGCAAGCGACAGCACCGCCTGATCGACCATCCAGAAGGTCGCTTCGCCGGCGAGTGGCTTGCCGGCGTCGTCGGAAAGCCGTAGCGCGACCTCGATCGCGTCGCCCGGGCGCGCCTTGGCCGGATGTTCGATCTTCACATTGACGATGTTCTTGACCGGCGCGTCACCTCGATCCATTTCGTCGCTGCGATGGTGACAGGTTTGCCTTGGTCGAAACTCGCCGTCGGTTGCGGCGGCGCATCCTTCAGCCGTCCGCGCATGATCAGAAAATGCACGGCGAGCTTTGGCGTCTGCTCTTTTCTGACCGGCAGAGCATAGCGGCCGAAGCCATTGGCGATGTCGACGAACTCATAGTCATAGACGCCGCTCGGCTGTTCGACGATGGCGAGCGCGCGCGCATTCTGGAAGGGCGACTGGATGATGAGCGTCGCCGTTTCGCCCGGCGCATATTTGTCCTTGTCGGTCGTGATGGTCGCGGATTCGGCTGGCGGCCGCGCGAAAGTGACGGGCGTATCGCCGCCGACGAAAAAGTCGACGCTCACCTGCTGTCGGCGCTTGAGCCTGTCATAGGCCTCCAGTTGCACGACATAGACGCCGGCGTCGCGCGTCGCCAATTCGACCTTCTGCGCCTCCTTGGCGCTCGTCACCTTGCGTTCGATCAGGACGTCGTCCTGCGTCTGCGTGACATATTTCGCCGCTCCCTGCGCGAAGTCGGAGGCCTGCAGCGTCGAAATCCAGTTGCGCTTGATAAGCCGCAGCGTCATCTCGAGACCGACGACCGCGTCCCCCTTGCCGTCAATGGCGATGAGCTCCGGCGTCACAACGCCGGGACGCTCGACATAGCGGGGCGTCTTCACGCCGAGCACGAAAGGCGGCAGCGCGATGACGTTCTGCACATTGCGCACTTCGATGCCGTCGTCGCCCGTCACCGTCGCTTCGATGGAGTAGCGGCGTGGCTGCGCCGTCGGCTCGATCGCGGTGTCGAAGGTCATGCGCGCGGCGCCGCCGGCGTCGGTACGCTGATCGCGCTCCAGCACAGCCGTCGATTTGAACTTGCCGTCGCCGGAGAAGCGCGCGTCGGTCGAAAAGAGAAAGCCTTCGCGGCCGGGCGGCGAGAAGACATGCGGAAATTGCGCGGCCCGCCATTTGACGGGGCGCTCCGCCGCAAGTCCGCCAGCGAAATAGCGGGCGAGGAGATCGACGTCGAAAGTTCCGTCGAGCGCAACGGTCTGCGGCGCGTTGAGCACGACCTCAAACGTCGGCAGACGATAGGCTTCTTTCTTGAAGGTGAACTGACCGCAGGAGATGTCCTCAGCGGCTTCTGCCACTTCGCTCTCTCCCTCGGGCGCTTCTTCCGGTTCGGCTTTCTGCGCCTCGGCCTTCTTCGCCTTTTTCCGCGCATCCGGTTCGAACCGCGCCGAATAATCGCCGGTCGCCTGAGTTTGCGCGTCGAACTTGTGATAGAAGCCGCCGGCTGCGTCGAGCTTCACCGGAATGCGCCATTCCTGATTGGCGGGCCCTGTCACGACAAGCGTTCCGCCCGTCTTGGTGAGGCTCAGGGCGCCGCCCCGATAGCTGCGCACGAAGCCCTTGATGTGCGCGAATTCTTCCGGCCGATAAATGGGCCGCTCCGAGAAGAGATGGCAGAGCGTGCGCGGCTTTTCGGCGCGCGGCTGGTCAGCCTCGCTTGTCCAGGCGAGCCATTCCGATTCCGGCTTTGACCAGATTTCCCGCGAATATTCCGATGGCGCGCTGTTGGGGTCGATGACCAGCGTGTCGAGCCCCTTGTTGGCCACGATGCGGCGCGCTTCGCCGCCGCCGCGCTTGTCGGGCGTCCAGGAAAAGAAGCCCGAAGCGTCGGTGGTTCCGCTCGCGAGCGTGACGAATTTTTCGTCCTTAATCCCTTCGACGCGGATTTGCGCGCCGCTCACGGGCTGCGTCGTCGACAGCGAAGTGACGGCGAAACGCACCCGCGTCGGCTCTTCGATGGCGGACAGCGAGAGATCGGTGATCTGCACGCGCAGCCAGCGGCGCTTGTCGTCATCGACCGCGCGCAGGCCGACGAGATAGGTGCCCGGTTGGTCGCGGCCGCTGACTTTGGCGAAATCCTCCTTGAGGTCGACGCCGAATTTCGCGTCGGGGCCGTTGCGGCGGATCGGCAGTTCAACGAGCCGCGACACCGCGGGCGATCCGAGCGACTTGATGCGCTGCTTGATCGCCTCAGCCTCGATGTTGGCGGTCTCGCTCCACAACTTCGGCTCGTTGCCGGGCAGGGGCGGCGCGTCGGAATCGCTCGTTTCGACGCCATGCGCCGGAAAGGGAAAAAAGTCGCGCGACAGCGGATCGATGGCGTGGATGCGGACGTCGGCGCGATCATAGCCGCGCCCGCGCAGCGGCAGAAGTTGCGGGCCAAACCGCTCGGCGACGCCATAGCCCGCGTCCCATTGCAGCGCTGGCGCGTCGCGCGTGAAGGCGAATCGCTGCGAGAAGGCGCTCGCCAGCGCGCGTCCTTGCGAGTCTTTCAGCGCGCCTTCGGCGATGGAGAGTTCGTAAATCTGGTCCGACAGGAATTTCGCAACCATGCGCAGCCGCCTGCCGTCGGTTTCGACGGCAAGATCGTCGACAGGCGGCGTGATGCGCAGCGCCTCGCGCGCACGCAGAATGTCGATCGTCTCGGGCGTCGCGTTGAAAGAGAGCGTTAGCTGCCGCTTGCTCGCCGGCGCATAGGGGATGGCGGCGGCTTCGCCTTCCTCTTCGCTGCTCTCGGGCGTCGTAAGATAGGATGCGCAACGCAACACGTTTTCGGCGCGGTCGTCGCTCCAGCCGTGGCCGCAGCTTGCCTCCGTCGCCGCGAAGGGCGGGGCGGTGCGCAGCCGCAATTCATAGGTCTGGTCGTCGAGGCTGGGTTCATCGGAAAGCCGCAGCCGCAGGATCGCGACGCGGCCATCGGCGATCCGTTCGCGGAAACGGATGACGTAGGTCTGTTCCTCGGCGCGCTCGCCCCGCTCCAGCGCGCGGATCTCATAGGCCGAAGCGCTGAGCATTTGTCCGCCCTGCGGCGAGACGCCGGGCGAGGGACGAATTTCGATGGTCAGCAGCCGCGCCAGCGCGGCGACGTCGACCGGCTCGGCGAATGTGAGGGCGATCTGCGTCAGTTCGAGTTGCGGATCGGCGCCCTCGGCGGGATTGGTGGAACGCGGCGTCGGCAGCAGCGCGACGAGTTTAATCTCCGTCGAGCCGAGCTTCAGGTCGACGCGCGACAGCGGTTTCCAGGCGTCGGCGGGACGAAATTGCAGAGCGCGCGGACCGAGCCAGCGCCATTCGCCGGCAGGCTGCGGGGTCATCGTCACATATTTTTGCGGCGCGTCTTCCGCGCCGCCGGCCTTCGGCCCCGTGTCGCTAGCGAAGAAGATCGTCACCGGATCATAGGCGCGCAAGAATCTGTCGGGCGCGACGCGCGCGCCGTCGGCGCGTTGCGCGCGGTCGAAGACAGGCGGGGTTTCGGCGCGCAGCGGCGCCGCGGCGTCAAGAAACGCGCCAAGAAAGGCGCAAAGAGAGAGAAGCAGAATGTTTTTCATCGCCGCGCCTTTCGAAGTCATTGCGCCTTGCTTTTCTTCATGCCGGCCTTGTCGAGCAGCTCCGCGACGATCTCCGCCGGCGGCGCGTTCACAGGCGGGGACAGCCCGACGATCGCGACGCGGATCGTCGTCGCCTGCGCGTCGGCGGGCGTCCGCGCCTCGATAAAATACCGGCCGGGCGAAAGCGTCATCGTCTGCGCGACGCCTTCGCCGAGCGTCTTGCCTTGCGCATCCATCAGCCGCGCATTGATGCGGTCGGGTTCCGCGCGCACGCCGAGGCCGATGTTGCGCGCGTCCTTCACCTCGAAGCTGAAGAGCGCGCTTGCGCCGGGCGAAACCGCCACCGCGTCGTTGACGCCTTCATGCGCCTCGATGACGGGCTGCGTCGAAATATCGAGCATGTCGGACAGCGCGCCGTCATAAGGCGCGTAAATGTCGAGCGTCGCTTCGCCCGGCGTCATGTAGCGATGAAGATCGACGCCATTCGCGAAAGCGAGCGTCTCCAGCCTGCCATTCTGCGTGAAACCGACGATCGCCGGCGCGCCGCCCGTCGCTCTCAACAGCGCGGGCTTATCGCTCCTGATCGAAAAGCGCATCGCGGCGCCCTCGAGCGCCACGCGCTGCGGCGGATTGAGCGCGCGCGCCGCCGGCGCCGGCCAGGGCGATGCGCCGGCGCGCTCGATCCAAAAAGCGACGAGGCCCGGCCCATGATCGATGATCGCTTCGCCCGCCCCATCAAGCGCAATGTTCTCGCCGCGTGAAACACGGCCGCTATTCGATATCACCGTCGCCTTCGCGCCGCTGACGATCAGCCTGTCGTTTTGCTGCGCGTCGAGCGGCAGCGAGATTTGTCCTGCAGTCGGGAAGAAGCGCGTGAACGCCCGGCTTGCGTCGAGTCGTCTACTCTCGCCAGTCTCGCGTGCGATGCGCGCCGGCAGCGGCGCTTGCGTCAGATTGACGAGAAGCACGCGCGATTTGACGCCGTGCAGAATGCGCGACGTGGCGGCGCCATCGCCGAAGACGACGCGCGGCTGCGCGAAGGCGGCGAGCCCGCCGGCGAGGTCGAGCGCGAGCGGCCCGGCGGCGTCGTCCATGTCGACAGGCTGCGCGCTCATCGGCGGGACGATCCCCGAAAATAGCGCGTCGCCCTTCATCGCCGGCCGCGTCTCGACATCAATCGCGTTCAGCGTGACGCGCATCGGCGCGACTCCTTCAGCGTTCCAAAGTTCGAGCGGAGCGTCGCCAGCGAGCGTCAGCGCGGCGCCCTTCGCCACGCCGACGCCGCGTCCGCCGTCGAGCGCCGGCTGAGCGAAGGCGGACCGCGCGAGCCACAGTCGTAGCTTGCCGGCGGCTGACGCGAGCGGAACGAGATGAGCGCGCTCGCCTTCGCCGACGTCGAGCGAAATCTCGGAGCCCTTCCAGTCGAAAGCGGCGACGCCGACCCGGGAGGCGCAGTCGCCGCGCCCCATCAGCCACAATTCCGGCGCTTGCGGCGCGAGCGGTCCGGAGCGCGCCGCGCGCAATAATGTCCTCGCCATCGAGCCGGCGGCGATATTCTCTTGCGTCGTCAGCGTCACGAGGGCCGCGTCGGGCGTCGCAACCTTGGCGACGCAGACTCCGGCGACGCCGTCGACCGGATCAAGCGCGATTTCGCCCAGTCGGCGCGGACGGCGTTCGACAGCCCGCGCGACGAGCGAAATTGGCGCGTTTTCGCCGCCGATCGTCCAGACGACCGCACGCGTTTCGCCTTCGCCGGCCGCAGGCCAGGCCGCGACGGGCGCGCGCCCGCGCTCGACGCCGATCGCGCGCCATTGGCCGCCAGCGTCGCGCCGCTCGATTGAGATGGCGACCTCGCTTTCGGCGCGCGCCGCGATCAGCGCGAGACTCGCCGAGGGAGCAGGCGGCAGAGAAAGGATATGCGCGCCGGCGCCGTTCAGCGTCTTTTCGCCAGAGAGCGTCAGCGCGCCGTCATTCTTCTCCTCAAGAAGCGACAAGCGAAGCTCGACGCCGCTTAGAGGCGCTTCTTCATTTTCCGCGACCTCTTCTTCATTCGAGGATTCTTCGGTTTCTTCGCTCGGCTCTTGCTGAGCTTCCACAGGGGCGCTAGGCGCAGCGCCAAGCGGTTCGAGTTCGAGCCGGTAATTTCCCGCTGGCAATCGCCGCGACAGAGCGACATTCCAGTCATCGGCGCGCGGCTGCAGGCGCTCGATCACGTCGCCCCTGCCGTCTTTCAGCACGCCGATCGTTTCAATGTCCCCGAAGCTCGCAAGGTCGACGACGCTGTCCTTCGCCAGCGAGAAATCAACGTGCGTCGGCGGCTGAACCGCGCGCCGCGCATCTGGCTGCAATTCCTTAGAGTCGAGCGAAACTTCGTAATCGAGGCGATCGTCATGAGCGAGGCTTCGCGCCTCGACCCGGTAATCGCCTGCCGTCAGCTTCGACTTGAACGGCCTGCCCGCCGCAATTTTGCCGACGCTGTCCGTCTCGCCTTTGAAGATCTCGCCAACCATGCCGTCGCCGATCGAAAGATCGATCTCGGCGTCGCCATGGAGCGCAAAGCGCCAGACGTCGGGCGCGCGCGGCGCATCGCGCGCCTGCGGTTCGCGCCATTGCAGCCTCTGGGCTTTGCCGAAGGGCAGGGGATGCGGACCATGCCCTTCCAGCGCCTTCGCGGCGACGATCGGCGTCAGTCGCGCCGCCATGCGCGCTTCGACGTCTTTCGGCATGACGACCAGCCGATAGACGCCTTTCTCGAATCGCCGTGTGACGCGCTGCATTTCGCCCGGCGCCGCGAGCGGCCAGCCGTCGGCGTCCTCCAATCTCGCGCGCCATTTCTGCTTCAGGCCGAGAAGCTCGATGCGATATTCGCCGTCGCGGGTGATCTCGATCGGCACGATCGCGCCCTTGCCGGAATCGAGCGTCGCGCGCGCGATTCCCGCGTCGACAAGTTTCGCCGTCGGCGCAAGAGTCGCAGATGAAACGGCAAGGCCGAGATGGCCGGCGGAGTCCTTTGCGGTGACAGCCGCGCGATAGGCGCCGGCGCGCAGAAAGGCTGTCACCAGCGCATTGTCGCCGGGTCCATTCGCATCGCCTTCGCCAAGTCGCGGCGACACATTCGCGCCGACGCGCAGCGCGGTCTTCATGCGCCCCAGCGTTTCGACCCGGTAAAGGCCGCCTTGCGCGACGTCAAAGCGCAGACGCTTGGTTTCGTCGCGCGCGAGATCGAAGAAGGCCGGGCGCGCGACGGCTGCGGAAAGGGCCGTTGGCGCGGGCTTGCCGGGCTCCTCGGATTTGGCCGGCGTCGGTTCGGGAACGAAGATGAGGCCCAGCGCGCGCGGTTTTTCCGCGGCCGCGATCTTTATTGTCGCGAGACGCTGCTCATTCTCTTCCTTTTGATCTCCGAGCGTCAGCGCGACATCCGCGCCATGCCAATCGCGCGCAATCGCCTTGCCGGTCTTGGGAAGCCGCACCGGCAGCGCGACGTCCTTGCCTGTGTCCTGCCAGAGCGCCAATGGCGCCTTGTCGAGTTCGACGGGAAGCGCGACGACGCGCGGCCCGGTCAGAAGTTGCGGCGCAATATTCGTCAGGATGAGATAGGAGCCGTCCCTTTCGAGAGTCTGCGTCCCGAAAGAAATTGTTGGGCGCGAAGGCGCCGCCGCAGGCGTTGATACAGAGAGGCCGGGCGGCCCGAGCGTCACGTCGATCACGCCGGCTGAGTCGCCCTTTGGCTCGAGCCTGAGAAAATAATAGCCCGCCTGCAGATCGTAGCGTGCCGGGTTTGTTCCGTCTGCGCGGGGCGCCTGCGCGCCGAGCGCCGGTTCAATGAAGGCGTCGACTTTGACCCCTTTCGCGTCGATCGCGACGCGCCCGTCGCGCGTCGCTTCGAAGAGAATCGACGTCGGACCGAACAGATTGAACTTTCCCCGCCACGCTTTTCCGGCGCCGATGCGCGGCGCGTCCGAGGCGATCACCCGCGTCTTGCCATCCTTCTCTATGCGCGCGAAGAGCGCCGTGGCAGGGGCTTCATCGCCCCCGTCGCCAGCAAGATCGACGCCGACAAGATGCGGTCCGAACGCTTCGAATGTTTCGCGGTCCGACTGACGCAGACCGCGCAGCGTGAACGCCTGGCCCTCATAGCCGGAGACTTCAAGACGCGCGTTTGTCTTGCTGTCGGACGCGAGCCTGACGTTTGCGGACGGCGTGCGGCTGTTCTTCGAAATTGTCGCGATCTCTTTCGCGTCGTTGCGCCGCGCTTCAAGCCGCGCCGGCGTCGTCTGCGCGAGATCGAGGCGAAAGGCGTCATAGCTCGCCGGCGCGTCAAAGCGCGCGGCGCCAAAGGGGCCGATCACGCCCTCGGCGACGCCCGCCGCGAGCAGCGCCGGCTCTTCAAGCCGCAGCAAGAAGGGCTGCGACGCATCGCCTTGCGCCCAGACGAGCTTCTCGCCGCCATAGGCGGTGACGACATAGCGCCCGGGCTCCAGCGCGCCTTCAACACGCAGCCGATTCATCGCGCGGCCCGGTTTTGTTTCGACCGTCTCCTGCTCGAAGGCGAGATCGACGAGTTCGCCGTCGCTACGCCAGACGCGCAGGTCGCTGAGCGCTCGGCCGATCGCTTCAAGGCTCACGCGACCCTCGGCGCCGACGTCGAAGGAATAGGAGCGTTGCTGCAGATCGCCGAGTTCCCCGCTTTGGATGCGCCCTGGCGCGAGCGTCGGCTTCGAGGGGCTGGCTTCGACGAACGCCTGCGCGGAGAGCGCGGCCTTGCCGCTCGCGCCTTTGACGCCGAAAACCCGTAGCTTGTAGACGCCTTTGTCGAGCAACGCGTCGATGCGTCCGTCGCGCAGGCCGGGCGCGCCGCTTGAGTCAAGCGGGCCGGCGATCATGTCGACGAGTTCGATGCGCGCGCCGGAAGGACTTTTTGCGCGAATCGAATAGCGGCCTGGCGCTGGCGCGGCGAGGAGGCTCGCGCCGTCTCGATCCGCCGCCAACTCGCCTGGCGTAAGGCTGATCGCGCTTGGTTTGGCTCTTGTCTCGGCGATCGCGTTCTGCGTGGCGCGCCACAACGGCTGCGCAAAATACGCCGCGAAGGCGGCGACAAGAGAAAACGCGATCCGCCGCATGAGCGCACCGTAAGCCAGCGGCGGATTTGCCGGAAAGTTCCCGCCGCCGCTGGAGTCAAGCATAGGCCGCGCGCGGCGCCTGAGTCGAGAGCCACGCGCCTTTCGTTGCGCCGACGATTCGTCCATGCCGCTGCCCCACGCACTTGTTGACCGGCGCCATTTGGAGCCGGCAGGAATATCTTTTAGGCTAGGTTCTGCGTCTGGGGATTGCGCGAGCGCACATCAAAACCAGGGAAGTCGGCATGCGTCGGTCGCTATTTGCCTTTGTTCTTTTTGGCGCGCTCTCCTGCGCTCAGCAGGCGGCGGCGATAAAGCTGACGCTCGCCTACCCGGCGGTGCTGCGCGCGGGTCCAGAGGAAAATTATGCGGCGATCACGACCGCGCCGGCGGGGACGGAGGTCAAAATCTTGCGCGACGATCCAAGCTGGACGCGCATCGCCATCGACAATAGGCGTTTTTTCGTCGCGACCCTGGAGCTTGTGTTCATGTCGTCTAGGGTCACCCAGACGTCCGGCTGCGATTTTGGCTATCCCTATTCGGGTAGCAGCCAATATTTCGCCGAGCCGCTAACGGAGCTGCGCCACAGCTGGCCGCTGGGCGACCTGCTCGGCTATCACAACCGCTTTCCCTGCTAATCAGAGGCTGTCGCCGGCGCGGGCCAGTTCGACTTGCGGCGACCGCGTTCCCGTATCCTCGAACTTCGCCCGATAGACGACGAAATTCTCCATCACCCGCTGCACGTAATTGCGCGTTTCGGTGATCGGAATCCGCTCGACCCAGTCGATCGGATCGACATTGGGCTTGCGTGGGTCGCCATAGGCGTCGATCCATTGCTTCACCCGACCGCCGCCAGCGTTGTAGGCGGCGAAGGTGAGGAGATAGGCACCCCGATATTCGCCCAGCAGAATGCCGAGATGCGCCGCGCCGAGCTGGGCGTTGAAGGGCGGGTCGCTCAGCATCCGCGACATGTCGAAGCTGACGCCGCGCATATAGGCGGTGTGCCGCGCCGTCGAGGCGATCATCTGCATCAGGCCCATGGCGCCCGCGGAGGAGACCGCCTTTGGATCGAAGGCGCTTTCCTGGCGTGCGACGGCGAAGACGATCGAACGGGACGCCGAGCCTGGAAGCGCGTTGAAATTCGGAACGCCATAGGCGGGGAAGGCGACGTCGTCGAGCGCGATTCCCCTATAGGAAGCGGCCTTGCCGAAAATGAGCGAGAGTTTCGCGTCGCTTTGGCGCGCGATGACCTCTCCGAGCGCCGCGACCTGCGCCTCGTCCTGCAAGTATTTTGCGCCGTCGAGCGCAAGCGGCGCCGCGACGTCCTTCTCGCCCACGGCGAACAGCAACTCGGCGACGCGAACCGCTTCGGCTCGGCTGTCGCCGGAGGCGGCTGTCGGGGGCGGGCGAAGCGGGCGCTCGTCGGCGCCGAGGCGGGAATTGGCGAGCTGCCCGTAGAACGTCGTCGAATGCGCGGCCGCCTGGAGATAGAAATTGCG
>NZ_JAMRYX010000084.1 GCF_024448135.1 Methylocystis suflitae | reverse complement strand
AAGCGCCTCGAGCAGCACCGTCGGCAATCCCTCATGGTTCGACGAGAGCACGAAAAGGTCGGCGGAACGATAATAAGGTGTTGGATCTGGGACTGCACCCGGCATCATGACTTTGTCGGAGACGCCATGAGCACGTGCAACGGCTGCGGTTGCCTCCGCCAAGTCACCCGTTCCGAGGATCAACATCCGCGCATCTTTTGTAACCAGCAAATGCTTAAATGCACGGATTAACAACGCGTGATTCTTTTGGGCCTTGAAAGTCCCAACTGTGATTATCCGCGGTCCACGCCAGCCGCCCCATACGGCTTCCGCGGCGGCGGCATCAGCTTCGGCATCCGGGCGTAGCAGCAACGGATTGTGGAGCACCGAAAAGCGCTCGCGAGCAATGCCCGAAAGCATTGCAAGATCGTCTGCGACGCCGCCCGAGCAGGCCACACGCGCGTGCGCCAGAGGATAAATCCGCGCGATACTTTCCTTGAGCATCATCCTGTGCACTAGGCCACGATCGCCATATTGCACCGAAAGAGTATTGTGATCCCATAGGACCAACTGCGCTTTTGAGCCCGCAAGGCGATGCGCCAGCACGCCGATCACGGTAAGCGGCCACATCGAAATTAGCGCTACATCAGGTTGTTCGTTGCGTAAGTAACGCGCGAAAGGAAGAAGAATGCCGCGCGTTCGAAGCGCGCCGAGTACGAAATAGCGAGCTGAACTTGGCAGGATAAATTGCGCCTCTTCGTTATGCCAACCGACCACAATATCG
>NZ_JAMRYX010000083.1 GCF_024448135.1 Methylocystis suflitae | reverse complement strand
TGCTCGTTCCATCTTCGCGCCGTGACCTGTGCGCGAGACGGATTTACTTGCCCGAGGACTGCCGACCGACTTGCCGATTTACTTGCCGAGCGTATCCATGCCCAGAAGCTTATAAGCGGGGCAGAAGTTGACGAAGGCCGTGGTCAGCGGAATGAGCCCGACTAGTCCCCACAACGTCTGCGGACCGATGAAGACGAGGCTGAGCAAGAGGAGTCCGGCGACGATGCGGATGATCCGATCGGTCCTTCCGATATTGGCTATCATGACGAGCTCCCTTCTCTGCGGCGACTGTAATCTCAGGCTATCGCCTCGCGTGAGATCGCACAGCGACTAAGTCTCGCTTGAGGCGCGGCTGCTATTTCTGCCTGTCGTCGTCGTCGAGCTCGAGCCACATGGCGTTGAGAATGGCGAAGGCGCAGGCGAGACCCAGCCCCAATATCCAGGAAAAATACCACATGCCGCGTTTTCTCCCGCTCAATAGTAGTAATCTTCGCCGCGACGGATCGCCGCCTCGCTCACAGCGCCGCGCAGCACGTAGTAGACCCAGCTGGTGTAGGCAAGGACGATCGGCAGAAAGACGATCACCGCGATGAGCATGAGCGAGAGCGTCGCTTTGCTCGACGACGCATCCCAGACCGTCAGGCTTTGGCTCGGGTGGGTCGATGACGGCAGCAGGAACGGGAACATGCTGAAGCCCGCCATGGTCGCGACGCCCGCGACCGAAAGGCTGCTGGCGAGAAACGCGATCCTGCTCGCCGAGAAGGCGAAGGCCAACGCCGCAACGAGCGCGCCCGCGTAGGCCAGCGCGGGCGCAGCGATCATCCAGGGGTAGGCGCGGTAATTGTCGAGCCAGGCGCCGGCTTCTCGCGTCACCGACTTCGCCAGCGGATTCGAAGGCCCGGCATGTTCGATGACGCCGTCGATGCGAAATCCTTCGACGCCCAGCATGGTCCACAGTCCCGCAGCGGAAATGAGCAGAACCAGCAGGATCGCCGCGAGCGCGCCATATCGGCGGGCGCGGACGGAAACCTCACCCTCGCTTTTCACGCTCAGCCAGGCGGCGCCCTGCATCGTGAGCATCGCTACGCTCACGAGGCCGCAGAGCAAGGCGAAGGGATTAAGCAGACCAAGGAGGCCGCCCTCATAGGTCGCGCGCAGCGCCTGATCGAAATGGAACGGAACGCCCTGCAGAAGATTGCCGAAGGCGACGCCGAAAATCAGCGCGGGGACAAAACCGGAGACGAAGAAGAGCCAGTCCCAGGTCTCGCGCCAGCCGCTCTCCGGTCTTTTGTCGCGGAAGGTGATCGCCACCGGCCGCAGAATGAGGCCGATCAGCACCAGCAGCATCGCAAGATAGAAGCCGGAGAAGGACACCGCATAAAGCGGCGGCCAGGCCGCGAAGGCGGCGCCGCCGCCGAGAATGAACCAGACCTGGTTGCCTTCCCAGACGGGACCGATCGTGTTCAGCGTCACCCGCCGCTGCGTGTCATTGCGCGCAACGAAAGGATGCAGCATGGCGACGCCAATGTCGAAGCCGTCCATGACGGCGAAGCCCACGAGCAGGACGCCGAGAATCGCCCACCAGATGAGGCGAAGCGTCATATAGTCGAACATCGCTTTCGCCTTTCCTATCGCGTTTGCGCCGGCGCCGGCGCGGGAATCACGGGCGCGCCGGAGCCCTGGGGCTTGGCCTCCTCCCGCGGTCCAATGCGGACATATTTGACGATGAGCCCAACATCGATGATGGCCAGCGCGCTGTAGAACAGCACGAAGGCTGCGAGGCTCGCCGCGACGTTCGACGCGGGGATGTTGGAGACGCCGAGGAACGTCGGCATTGTCGCGTCGATGATCCACGGCTGCCGGCCATATTCGGCGACGATCCAGCCGAGTTCGGCGGCGACCCATGGCAATGGCAAGCTATACATGGTCATGCGCAGGAACCAGGGTTTCCCGCAGCGTCGTCGGCTCGAGAGGTAAAAGGCCACACCGAAGAGCGCGATGAAATAGAACCCCAGCGCCACCATGATTCGGAACGACCAGAACAGCACCGGCACGTCGGGGATCGTCGACATCGCCGCTTCATGGATCTGCGCGTCGGTCGCATTCTCGATGTCGGGGCGAATGCGCTTGACGAGCAGCGAATGGCCGACGTCGCGCATCGACGATTCGAGTTCCGGCGGCACGGCCGCGTTGGGATGGCCGCCTTCTTTCGCGAGCCACTGATAGCCGGCCATGCCGTTGCGGATGCGCGTCTCCGCGCGCTCGACCAACGCTTTCACGCCTTCGACCGGCTTGTCGAGCGAGCGCGTCGCGATCAAGCCCAGGAGATAGGGTATCCTGATCTCGTCTTTCGTCGTTTCACTCTTGAGATCAGGAAAACCGAAGACCGTAAAGGAGGCCGGCGGCGGCTCCGTCTCCCACATCGCCTCGATCGCGGCGATTTTCATCTTCTGGTTCTCGCCCGCCGTATAGCCGCTCTCGTCGCCGAGCACGACGACCGAAAGCGCGGAAGCGAGGCCGAAGCTCGCCGCCACCGTCAGCGAGCGCCGAGCGATATCGATATGGCGACGGTTCAAAATGAAATAGGCGGCGATCGACATGACAAACATCGCGCCCGTGACATAGCCGGCGCTGACTGTGTGCACGAATTTCGACTGCGCCACGGGATTGAACAACACTTCGGTGAAGGACGTGAGCTCCATGCGCATCGTCTGCGGATTGAACGCGGCGCCGACCGGGTTCTGCATCCAGGCGTTGGCGACGAGGATCCACAGCGCCGAGAAATTGGCGCCGAGCGCGACGAGCCAGGTGACGACGAGATGCTGCACCTTGCTTAAGCGTTTCCAGCCGAAGAAGAATAGGCCGACGAAGGTCGCCTCGAGGAAGAAGGCCATCAAGCCTTCGATGGCGAGCGGCGCGCCAAAAATGTCGCCGACGTAATGCGAGTAATAGGCCCAGTTGGTGCCAAACTGAAATTCCATCGTGACGCCGGTGGCGACGCCCATGGCGAAGTTGATGCCAAATAGCGTGCCCCAGAATTGCGTCGCCTCGCGCCAGACGGTGCGCCCCGTCATCACATAGACGCTTTCCATGATCGCGAGCAGCAGCGCGAGGCCCAGCGTCAACGGCACAAAAAGGAAGTGATACATCGCCGTCAGCGCAAATTGCAGGCGCGAGAGCGTGACGACGTCGAATTCGAACATTTTGAGCTCCTGATCGATGTCAGCGCGGCGCGGTGGCGGACAGCGCTTCCGCCATCTGCGCCGGCGTCACCTTAATGCGATGCGCGGGGCCGAAGAACACAACGTAGAGCGCGATGAGCGCCAGCAACTTGAACCCAAGCGCAATGGCGATCTCGCGTCCTAATGGTCTTGTGCCCATCGACTCATCCCCCAGCGTTGCATGCCCTAGCCTTGCATGGCTGCGGCGCAGCCTTATGACAGGGCGCGGCGCAGCCGTTCGATGCCGAGCAGTTTCATGATATACCGCTCATAGACAGGCTCGCTCTGTCCCTTGCGGACCTTGCGCAGGAAGTATTTCTCATAGGCGATCTTGGCGAGATGCACCCACCGCCCCTCGCTCGACCAATTGACGTTGCGCGGCGGAATCTGCGGCTTTGCGACGAAGGCGACGCCCTTGTCGCCGAAATCCGCTAGGCAAACCGCATTCCACGTGCCTTCTTCCTTTGCTTCGCGCCCCGCGATCAGCGCGGCGATATTATGCGCCGTCGCCGTGACCATCGACTCGATCATGTAGCCGGTCTTCGGCGTGCCCGTCGGCACCGGCGTCGCCTCGACAGGCGGGATCGCAACGCAGACGCCGACGCCGAAAACATTTCGGTACTTCGGATTGCGCTGATTCTTGTCGATGATGACGAAGCCGCGCGGATTGACCAGTCCCTCGACGCCCATTAGCGCGTCGACGCCTTTGAAGGCCGGCATCACCATGGCGAATTTGAACGGCACTTCGTGCTCTTTCTTGACTTGTCCCTGGTCGTCGAGCTCGGCGCATTTGAGAAGGCCAGGTTCGACGGCGGTCGTCTTGGCGTTGACGATCCATTTGATGTCGCGATCGCGAAACGCCGATTCGAGCATCCCTTTCGTATCGCCGACGCCGCCCAAACCCAGATGGCCGACATAGGGCTCGGACGTGATGTACGTCATCGGCACCTTGTCGCGGATGCCGCGCCGACGCAGGTCGGTGGAAAGGATCATGGCGTATTCATACGCCGGACCAAAGCAGGAGACGCCGGGCGCGGCGCCGATGATGATCGGGCCGGGATTCTTGCAGAACTCCTCATAGGCTTTCGATGCGATCTCGGCATGTTGCAGGGTGCAGATCGAATGCGTGTGTCCGCCATGCGGCCCAAGTCCCGGCAATTCCTCAAAGGCGAGTTTCGGCCCGGTCGCGATAACGAGATAATCGTAGGCGACGCTCTCGCCATTCTGCAGTTCGAGACGGTTTTCGTCAGGCAGAACGCGCTTCGCGCCCACCGGAATGAAATTGATCTTCTTCTTCTTGAAGACAGGCGCGAGCGGAACCTTGAGTTCTTCCGGCTTACGCCATTGCACCGCGAGCCAGGGATTGGACGGCGTGAACTGGAAGTTCTCGAGTTCCGAAACGACCGTGACCTGATGTTGTTTGGCGAGTCCCTCGCGAACTTCGATCGCGGCGGCGACGCCGCCGATCCCGGCGCCCATGATGACGATGTGAGCCATTTCAGTCTCCCCTTTGCGCTTTGCGCGTATTAAGTTTCGCGCTGACGGTTGCGCTCATTGGCGACGACATGCGCGCTTGTCGCGCGCATGTCCGCGACTTAGTCACGCTGCGCGTCGCAGAGCGAACGTAACGCCGCCAGATTGACGATCTCGGCGCCGCCGCGCGACAATTTTATCCAGCCGCAGCGCTCAAATGTTTTCAGCGTGCGGCCGACGACTTCGCGCGCAGTGCCGAGATCGGCGGCGAGCGCCTGCTGCGTGGCAGCGATCTTGTCGCCTGCGCCGCGCAGCGCGAGAAGACGTTCGGCCAAGCGAACATTGATACGCGTGCAGACGATTTCCTCGATGCGCGACATTAGCGTGGCGAGACGCTTGCCGTAGCCCTCGAACACCAGCCCACGGAAGCCTTCGGACGTGTTCATCAGCGCGTTGAAGCGATCGGCGGACACGACATAAGCGGTGACGTCAGTTTCAGCGACGCCCTCGGCGGCGTAGGCGTCATCCGAGAGCAGCGAGGCTGTCGTCAGAATGCAGGTTTCATTCGCGCCGACCCGGTAGAGCACGATTTCCCGACCCGATTCGGTCACCCGCTGCACCCGCACGGAGCCCGTGACGATCAGCGGAAATTGCGCGCAGCGATCGCCGGGCCGAAACAGCACGGCGCCGCGCGGGATGTGCTTACGTACGGCGGCCTCGCGCAGAAGCGTCTTTGTCGCCGCGTCGAGGCTGCGCAAGGAGGGCGTTTCGTCGACCCAGTCGGACGGCATCGTCTGCCCTTTGTCGCTCACGGATCCAAAGTCTTCACATAAGCGCGCTGCGAACGGTTAACGCGCCTATGCTGAACGTCGACGACGTCTAGAAGGCGGCGCCCGATTTGGCGCCGTATCGCTTCAGCGCCATCGCCAATGGGCAGAGGCCCGTGAAGGCCGCCTGCAACAGATTGACGCCGACGAAAGCGGTGAGCAGGAGCCACCACGGACTGAACAACTGCGCCAAGAGCAGACTGAGGAGGATCATGGTCCCGGCGAAAGCCATAACGATGCGATCAATGCTCATCGCGTGAGTTCCTTCGATTTGGCGCGCGCGCGCGGTTTGGCCGGCTTGCCGCACTGCTCGGCGCAGAACATTTCATAGAGCAGTCCGATGATCCGCGAGACATTGCCGTCGGCCAAGGAATAGTAAATCGTCTGCGATTCGCGGCGGGTCTTGACGAGCTTGTCCTCGCGCAGCCGCGCAAGATGCTGCGAGAGCGACGATTGGCTGAGCCCGATCGCCTCCTGCAGCTTTGTCACCGAGAGTTCGCCCCCATGCAGCTGGCAGAGCACCATCAACCGATGTCGATTGGCCAGCGCCTTGAGAAAGCTTTCAGCCTCCGCAGCTTTTGGCGCGAGCGCAAGCAGATTTACATTCATAGTTTCTAAATTATGATTATTGAATATAATTGTCAAGACGGAAACGCGCGCCAAGACCGACGCCTCACGAGCGATATGTCGCATTCATTCGGAAGGCCGCGCTTGGTATATTACGTATATCTAATTTAATTGAGACGTCCAGATCGGGCGAATTGGCCGGGAGGCTCGAATGGTTGAAATTCACGCGCCGACGCGTCGCTCATTGCTTTTGATGTTGGGCGCCGCCATCGCAGGGGTTGGCGCAGCGACGAGGGCGCAAGCGAAGTCGAGCAAGGCCGCCGCCGCCTATCGCGGCGCGCCAAACGGCCGGCAAAGCTGCGCCAATTGTTCCTACTTCAATCCGCCCTCGGGGTGCGGCGTAGTGAGCGGCCCCGTCAGCGCGCGCGGCTGGTGCAACCTTTGGGGCTGACAAAATCTCACCCGGAGAGTTGGAGGGCGGCGCGCCGCCCTTTCCGTTTTTTATAGGGACAGGTTCGCACGCATTAAATTCGTCGTTGCTAATTTATGTTTTATGCATATAAATAAGCACATGAGACAAATGGGCCGCTCTTATCTTGCGCCGACGGCGCTCCTCGCAGCGCTGGCTTATGCCTTGGGCGTTTCCTTGGGCGCGAATGCCGGAGAGATCACGATCCGGGTCGCCCCAGTGGAGGACCTCAAGGCGGTCGTCGCCTCGGTCGAGCCGGCGCATCAGTTGACGGCGCGGGCGCGGATCGGCGGCACGGTGAGCGCGCTCAAGATCAAAGAGGGCGATGACGTCGCCGGCGGCGCCGAGATCGCTTCGGTCGTCGATCAGAAGCTTTTTCTGCAGATGCAGGCGCTCGATCAGCGCATCCGCTCTCAGCAGGCGCAGCGCGAGAAGGCGCAGGGCGATTTCGACCGCGCGCAGGAACTGTTTCGGCGCGGAGTCTATACCAAGGCGCTGTTTGATCAGGCGAAGACGGCGCTCGACGTCGCCGACCGCAACCTCTCGGCCCTGCGCTCCGATCGCAGCGTGATTGAACAGCAGGCGGCGGAAGGCTCGGTGCGCGCGCCGGGGCCTGGCCGCATCCTCACCATCCCGGTTTCCGTGGGGCGCGTTGTCATGCCGGGCGAAACCATCGCGACGATCGCCGAAGACAAATATATCCTGCGTTTGCAATTGCCCGAACGTCACGCGCGTTTCATGCGCGCCGGCGACAAGGTCGAGATCGGCGCGCGCGGCCTGCACGAAGAAGCGGGCGGCGGACGCAAGCAGGGTCGCGTGCGCATCGTCTATCCCGAAATTCAGGGCGGCCGCGTCATCGCCGACGTCGACGTCGTCGGGCTCGGCGACTATTTCGTCGGCGAACGGGCGCGCGTTTACGTCACGACGGGGAAGCGCGACACGATCATCATCCCGCGCAACGCGGTCTATCGACGCGCCGGCGTGGATTTCGTCCGACTCGCCTCCGGCGAAGAAGTCGTCATTCAGCTTGGCGAAGCGCACGGCGACGGCGTCGAGATTCTTTCCGGCCTCCATGACGGCGACGTGGTGTCGACGCCATGAGCGATGAATTTCGCCCCGGCATTTCCGGCACGCTGACGCGCATCTTCATCAATTCGCCGCTGACGCCGCTGCTGCTGCTCGCCTCGATCCTCGTTGGACTGATCGCGCTGCGCTCGCTGCCGCGCGAGGAGGAGCCGCAGATCTCCGTGCCCATGGTCGACATTATGGTGTCGGCCAACGGCTATAAGGCTGAAGACGCGATCGAACTCATCACGCGCCCGCTCGAGGACATCATCAAGGGCGTCAACGGCGTCGAGCATGTCTATTCGCAGACGCGCGACGACAATGTGGTCGTCACCGCCCGCTTCTTCGTCGGCACCCCGCAAGACAACGCCGTGCTGCGCATTCACGACAAGATACGCGCCAATATCGGCGAGCTGCCGAAGGGCATTCCCGAGCCGCTGATCGTCGGCCGCGGCATCGATGACGTGGCGATCGTCGTGCTGACGCTCTCCGCGAAGCCCGAGCGCGCCGACAGATGGACCGACAACGGCCTCTATCAAGTCGCCGAGGAATTGCAGCACGACCTCACCAAGGTCAATGACGTCGGCTTAAGTTACATCGTCGGCGGCAGTCCCAATCAGATCCGCGTCGAACCCGATCCCGAGCGCCTGTCGCAATCTGGGGTGACGCTCAATCAGCTCATCGACAAGCTGACCAACGCCAACCGCTCCTTTCTCGTCGGCGCGTTTCGCGAGGCCAATCGCGCTGTGCCGGTCGTCGCCGGCCAGACCCTTCAAGGCGTTCCCGATGTCGGCCTGCTGCTGCTCACCACGAGAGACGGACGGCCGGTCTATGTAAAAGACGTCGCCGATGTGCGCGTCGGCGCGGCCGAGCCCGACCGGCGCAGCTGGACCATGACCCGCAACGCAGCGGGCGGTCTCGATAAGCGTCCCGCCGTCAGCATCGCCATCGCGAAGCGCAGGGGCGCCAACGCCGTGATCGTCGCCGACGAGATCATGCATCGGCTCGAGGCGGTCAAGGGCCGCATCGTCCCCGACGACATCGAGATCGCGGTGACGCGCGACTATGGCGAGACGGCGACCGAAAAGGCCAATGAGCTGCTTTTCCATCTCGCGCTGGCGACCGTGTCGATCGTCGCGCTCATCGTGGTGATGGTCGGCTGGCGCGAGGGCGTCGTCGTCTTCGTCATCATCCCGACGACGATTCTGCTCACGCTCTTCGCCTCATGGCTGATGGGCTATACGATCAATCGCGTCAGTCTTTTCGCGCTCATCTTCTCGATCGGCATTCTGGTCGACGACGCCATCGTTGTCGTTGAAAACATCGTGCGCCACTGGCATATGCGCGGCTCCCGCAGCCTGATCGACACGGCGGTGGAAGCCGTGGCGGAAGTCGGCAATCCGACCATCGTCGCGACGCTCACCATCGTCGCCGCGCTGCTGCCGATGATGTTCGTCTCCGGCCTGATGGGGCCCTATATGAGCCCCATTCCCGCGAACGCGTCGCTCGCGATGATATTTTCGTTCTTCGTCGCCATGACAATCACGCCCTGGCTTCTGCTCAAGGTCGCCGGCAAGCGTTTCGCGCAGGAGGGCGGCGACGGCGTCGATCATGCGCATGAACGCGGCCCCATGGGCAATTTCTATGTGCGCGTCGCGACGCCCTTGCTGAAGGGCCGCAAGCGTTCGCAGTGGTTTCTTGCGGCCGTCGGCCTCGCGACGCTTCTCTCCATGGGGCTTTTCGTCACGAAAACCGTCCGCGTGAAGCTGCTGCCTTTCGACAACAAGTCGGAGATCGCGGTCGTCGTCGATCTGCCGCGCGGCGCTTCTCTCGAAGAAACGGATCGGGTGCTGACGGCGGCGGCCGAACGTCTGAAGGACATCCCCGAACTTACCTCGGTTCAGTCCTATGCGGGCGCGGCCGCGCCGTTCAACTTCAACGGTCTCGTGCGGCATTATTATATGCGCAAGGCGCCGGAGATGGGCGATCTGGCGATCAATCTGCAGCCGAAGGCCGAGCGCAGCCGCGCGAGCCATGCGATCGCGCTCGACATTCGCAAGCGGCTCGAAGGCCTGCCCGCGCCGGAGCATACCGCGATCAAGGTCGTCGAAGTGCCGCCGGGCCCGCCCGTGCTGTCGACGCTGCTCGCCGAAGTCTATGGTCCGGACGCGCAGTCGCGGCGCGATCTCGCGGCGAAAGTGCGCAAGGCTTTTGACGCGGTCGATTTCGTCGTCGATACGGACGACAGCTTCGGCCAGCGCGCCGAGCGCCTGCGCTTCGAGATCGATCAGGAAGCCCTCGAATATCATGGCGTCGAAGAGCGCGCCGTCTACGACACGATCGGCGCCCTGGTCGGTGGCGTGAAGATCGGCTTTTCGCAAAAAGGCGGCGGCGCGAAGCCCATCGATATTTCCGTGGCGTTGCCGCGCGGGGCCATGACGCCGAGCGAAAGAATCCTGTCGACGCCGCTGCCCGCCGGCGGCACCGCGCGTCAGGGCGCCAATGTCGAACTCGGCGACGTCGTCAAGGCGACGCGCGAACAGGGCTCCTATCCGATTTTCCGGCATAACGGCCGCTTCGCCGAAATGGTCAGCGCCGAAGTCGCCGGACGTTTCGAAGCGCCGATCTATGGGATGCTGGCGGTCGAAGACGAGATCAACAAGATCGATTGGGGCGTATCGGGCGCGCCGACGATCAAATATCACGGCCAGCCGCTCGATGATTCCAAGCCCACACTGCTCTGGGACGGCGAGTGGGAGGTGACCTATGTCACCTTCCGCGACATGGGCGCCGCCTTCATGGTGGCGCTGCTCGGCATCTATCTTCTTGTCGTCGCGCAGTTCGGCTCGTTCAAACTGCCGTTGGTCATCCTGGCGCCGGTGCCGCTGACGCTCGTCGGCATCGTCATCGGCCATATCCTGTTCAACGCCGCCTTCACCGCCACCTCGATGATTGGCTTCATCGCGCTCGCCGGAATCGTTGTGCGCAATTCGATCCTGCTCGTCGACTTCATCCGGCATTTGCGCGCCCGCGGCATGAGCTTGCGCGCGGCGCTGATCGAAGCGGGCGCCGTCCGCTTCAAGCCGATATTTCTCACCGCCGCCGCGGCGATCATCGGCGCGGCCTTTATCCTTACCGATCCGATCTTTCAGGGCCTCGCCATTTCGCTGGTCTTCGGCCTCGCTTCGTCGACGGCGCTGACCCTGCTCGTCATCCCCGCGATCTATGTCGTCTTGCGCGACGACGAACAAAGGAGGGCCTCATGATCGAAGACTGGGCGGCGCTCGCCAAAAAGCTCTCCGCCGACATAAGAGAATTGCGCGTCGGATCGCCCGAGGTCATGAAGGCCTTTTCGGCGATGGCGATCTCGGCGGGCGCGCAAGGCGCGCTCGACGCCAAGACAAAGGAACTGATCGCGCTTGCGGTCAGCGTCGCGGTGCGCTGCGACGATTGCATCGCTTTCCACGCCAAAGCCGCGTCACAGCGCGGCGCGACGCGCGAGGAGGTGATGGAGACGCTCGCCATGAGCATCTACATGGGCGCCGGACCGTCGGTGATGTATGCGAGCCACGCGCTCGCCGCCTTCGCTCAGTTCGACGCCGAAAAGCAAGCCTGAGAAGAAAGGAACGAACAATGGCTTTTGGCTCTCTCCTATCGAAACTCGCGGGCGGCGGCGCGGCGCCGACGATCGAACATGACGATTTCTGCCGCGTCGTTGCGGACAAATCCTGCGCGATCGTCGATGTGCGCGAGCCGCACGAATATGGCGCCGGCCATGTGCCGGGCGCCAGGAACATGCCGCTCTCGGGCTTCGATCCCGCAAAGCTTCCGAAGGGCGACGTCGTTCTCATTTGCCAGGCCGGGGGACGTTCGGCCAAGGCGCTGGCGCAGGCGCAAGGCGCCGGACGGAAGGATGTCTGTCACTACGCGCCGGGCACCGGCGGCTGGCGCGCCCGCGGCGGCGCGGTGGAGTGAGTTGAAATGCTTGCGAGCGTCTCGGATGTCATTCCCGACGCGCGCTTTGCGCGCGATCGGGAATCCAGAGCAACCCAGCGTCTTTGAACCGGCTCTGGATTCCCGGTCAGGCCTTCGGCCCGCCGGGAATGACATTCGCCCAAGCGAACAGAGTAGCCTGAACGCGTATCAGCTCGTCATTGCGCAGCGACGACGCGCAATGACGAACCTCGCGATGAGGCGGTTTACGCGGCCTTGCCGAGCTTGGTCGCTTCCGCGACTTCGTTGATCTTGCCGGTCTTCACATCATAGATGTAGCCGTAGATCGGGATGTTCTTTGGCACCAGCGGGTGCGAGCGGATGCGCGCCACGTCCTGCGCGACGCTTTCCTCCTGATTCTTGATCGTGTGCCATTTGATGAAATGGCCGGCCGAGCAGCCGCCGCCATGTTGCGGATTCGACCAGTTCTTGCCGTCGAAACTCGCCGTCGCGAGATTATCATCCAGCAAATCGCTCATGATCTCGTCGCAGAAGAGCTCCATGCCGCAATTGGTGTGGTGAATGACAAACCACTCCTTGGTGCCGAGCAGCTTGTGAGAAATGACGAGCGAGCGAATCGCGTCGTCCGAGGCGCGACCGCCGGCGTTGCGGATCACATGCGCGTCGCCTTCGGAAAGCCCGGCATATTTCGCGGGATCGAGACGCGCGTCCATGCAGGTCAGGATCGCGAAGCCGCGCGCCGGCGGCAGCGCAAGTTCGCTCTTGCTTCCAAAATTGGCGGCGTAGGCATTGTTCGCCGTTACGACCTCGTTGACGATCTGGCTTGCCATGTGGCTCTCCCGTGTTGCCGTGTTGCTTTGCAAATTTTTTTTTGACCTTTCTCAACATAGAAGCGCTTCAGCTTCCTTTTCAAGCAGACAAGACGCACGATCTTCGTGACATAGTCGCTTGACGATCCGCGATATATATTTCGGGAGCGTCGGCGCTGATACTGTATAACGTTCGCGCAGACATGCACGTCCAAGGGAGATGGTTGTAACGAATGTCCGATTCCGCAGATTTTTTTCCTGGATTCGCTTCGCATTGGATCGATGCGCCGGCTGGCAAGATATTCGCCCGCGTCCACGGCGAGGGTCGGGCCGTGGTTCTGTTGCACGGGTTCGGCGAGACGCATGTCGCCTGGCGCAAAATTGCGCCGGCGCTCGCCAAGCGTTTCACCGTCGTTGCGATGGACCTGCGCGGCTATGGCTGGTCGGCGGCTCCGGCGAGCGAAAAGGGCGAGCAGTATACGAAACGGGAAATGGCCGCCGACGTCGTCGCGGTCATGGAGTCGCTCGGCCATGTGCGCTTCGCGCTCATCGGTCACGACAGGGGCGCGCGCGTCGGCCAGCGCCTCGCGCTCGATCAGCCCGGTCGGCTCGATAAGATAGCGCTCATCAATATCGCGCCGATTGACGATGACTTCGGCGATGGGGATCTGCAGCGCGTCGGACGCGCGCGCTTCCTGGCGGCTGACGCGCCCAAGCCGGAAGAGCTGATCGGGCTCGATCCGATCGGATTTCTCGACGATGCGCTGATGAACGCAACCAAGGCGAAGTCGCTGGAGCCGTTCGGCGCGGAGGCGCTCGCCGCCTATCGCCAGGCCTTCAACGACCCGGCGCGCATTCACGCCTTCTGCGAGGATTTCCGCGCCGGCGCCACTATCGATCGCGAGCAGCTTGCGGCCGATAAGGCGGAGGGAAAGAAACTCGCCATGCCCACGCTCATCGTCGCGGGCGCCGCCACCTTTCCGGCGGCCGGCCCCTCGCTCGTCGCGGCGTGGCGCGAATGGGCCGACGATATCGAAGAGGCGCGCGTCGACTCCGGCCTTTATTCGATGGAGGAGGCGCCGGCAAAGACGCTTGCCGCCCTGGAGAATTTCCTGTGAGCCTCTATCGCGGCAAGACCGTCGCGCTCGCCCTTGGCGGCGGCGGCGCCCGCGGGCTTGCCCATATCTGCGTGCTCGAAGCGCTCGACGACCTCGGCGTGCGGCCGGTCGCCATCGCCGGCGCCTCGATCGGCGCCATCGTCGGCGCCGCTTATGCCGCAGGCTTCTCGGGCGCGGAGCTGCGCGCCCACACCCAGGCCATACTCAAGAACCGCATCGGACTCGCGCGCCGGCTGCTTCATGCGCGGGCGCGGGGGCGAAAGCGGCTGCTTTCCCGCGTCGCGCATCCGCTGCTGTTCGACGGCGAGCGCTTTCTTCACGCCTTCTGGCCCCAAGGCATGCCGGAACGCTTCGAAGATCTACGCATTCCGCTGCAGGTCGTCGCGACTGATTTTCGTCGCCGCATCGAGGCGGTTTTCGCCACGGGCCCGCTGAGCCCCGCCGTCGCCGGATCAATGGCGATCCCGGGCATTGTGCGGGCCGCCGCAAGCGATCACGGCTATTTCGTCGATGGCGGATTGGTCAATCCGCTTCCCTACGATCATCTGTGGGGCCTTGCCGACATTGTCATCGCCGTCGACGTCTCCGGCAATTTCGGCGTCGAGACCGGCAAGGGGCCGCCGTCCGCCTTCGAGACGATGATCGTCGCGAGCCAGATCATGATGAACGCGATCAGCTCGCGCATGATCGCCGAGCGGCCGCCCGACGTGCTCATCCGACCGGAAGTGCATCAATATCTCGCGCTGGACCTCTTCAAGGCGTCGCGCATTTTCGCTGCCGGCGACGCCTGCCGCGACACGCTGCGCCAGGGACTGGCGCAAGCGGCGCTGCGGTTAGAGGCTCGGAGCAGGATCGTTTGAGGCGGATCGCAGATCCGAACCGCTTTAAACGTGAATCTGCTCCACCCCTAAATCAGAGCGTTTTCGCGAGCCGCGCGCTAGCGCCGCGCCTGAAAGAATTCGCGAAGGAGCAGCGCCGCCTCGCTTTCGCGAATGCCGCCATAGACTTCAGGCCGATGATGGCAGGTCGGCTGCGCGAAAAACCGCGGCCCGTGCTCCACGCCGCCCCCCTTCGGATCGCTTGCCGCATAATAGAGCCGCCGAATGCGCGCGAAGGAAATCGCAGCCGCGCACATGGCGCAGGGCTCGAGCGTCACATAGAGGTCGCAGTCGACGAGGCGCTCCGAGCCGATCGCGGCGCAGGCTTGGCGAATCACAAGCATTTCGGCGTGCGCCGTCGGATCGCGATCGCGCAGCGTGCGATTGCCGGCGGCGGCGATGATTTCGCCATTGCGCATAAGCACTGCGCCGACCGGAACTTCGCCCGCCGCCGCCGCCGTCCGCGCCTGCTCGAAGGCGGCGCTGAAAGGGTCCTTGCCATTCATTTGCATCTCTTAAGCAAACCCCGCTTCAAAGCGCGCTTGGCGCCTGCTATCAGAACCCATGACCGAAAAGAAACGAAATACCCGCGCCGGCTCCCCCGGCGGCGATCGGCCCTTGCGCCGTCCCGCCAAGAAGACGCCGGCCGCACATGCGGCGCGCGAAGACACAAGGCCAGCAAAGCCTCGCTTCGACAAACCTCGCCTGGACAAACCTCGCTTCGACAAACCTCG
>NZ_JAMRYX010000082.1 GCF_024448135.1 Methylocystis suflitae | reverse complement strand
CTGGCGTGCTCGGGCAGCGGTTGATCCAGCGCCGTCCTCAGCGCTTCCAGCCGCACCCGTCGATCGCGACGCAATGGATTGTAGTCGTCAATTCCCAGTGTCGCCAGTATCGCGCCAATCCGATTGGTCAACATGATGCGTTCGCGGATGAGCTCCTCACGTTCTCTCGAGGGTCGACGCGCGTCCTCTTCGGCCTCCCCGGGAATCGTCACCATCGAGCAAACGCGCGGTTCACCGCGCAGCCAAGCAAGCAGTGTTCGAAGCAGAAGATCGGCATCGATCTTGTCCGATTTCGCTCTCCGTTTGATCCGTTCTACGGGAACGCTCGACGGTTGGATGACATGGACCTCAACGTCACGCGCCATCACCCAGCGGGCCAGCCAGAAGCCGCCATACCCAGCCTCATAAACCACGATCACGCGATCGATTATTTTTCCACAAGCTGCTGCGCGACGACGATAGCCCTCAATCGAGGTCGCGAGCGCTTCGGCCATCGGGTCGATCGTCTGCTTGGCCTTGATATGCCCAAGTCCCGGCACATGCGCGGCTACCACCCAGCTCTTGCTACTGGTTTCCACAGCCATGATGAGAGTGGCGTCATAATCCACGGCGACCGTCGGCCATGCCGATGAAATTGTCTTTCCCATGAGATCGTTTTCCCTGATGGCGTTGCGGCTATCAGGATACCGTCCCGGCCACCGCTATGCCCTCATGGGATCTGTCTCGACAGGAATGGAAAGTCCCTGTGCGACGCGGTCCACCTTGGCGTCCTGCTCGAACATTTAACCCAGTGGCGACACTTCG
>NZ_JAMRYX010000081.1 GCF_024448135.1 Methylocystis suflitae | reverse complement strand
TGAGCATGCTTTGCGGTCTTCTTCCAGCGCTTGTTGAGAGACTGGCGCGCTAAGGCCGCAATCGGCGCCGCCAGCCGCTCGGTCTGGCCGAAATCCTGCGCGACAAGCCAGCCACGCGTCTCCACGAACCGCGCAAGATCAATGAGGAACGCCTGCACGCGCGCGCCGGCAAGAAGCGTGCGCAGCTGCTCGCGCCGTTCTCGCGCCTGCCGCGCGACCACATCGGCGAGGGCCGAAAGTCCAGGCTCGTCGGGATGCGTTTCGGCTTCCCGCCGCGCCATGTCGTTCGCCACCACATCGAGATCCCTCAGGCTCCCGACCTCCCGGCCAAGCCAACGCGCCTCGCCGTCAAGCCGTTTCATCACCGCGTTTCCCAATACGGAAGCATAGACCGAGAATGCGCTGCGCAACCGCCGCAGGCCGACCCTCAGCTGATGCGGTCCTTCGTCGTCGTCCAGCTGGCGAACGACGAGCACATTCGTGGCGATCTGATCGAGGCATTCGCGCAAGACGTCACGCGCCGCTTGCTCGGCGGTTTGCGCCGGATCCAGCAAGATATTTTGAGCGTTGCGGGGGGCAAGCGGCTGATCGATCCGCCCCTCTTCGGCTAGCAAATAGCCGCGGGCGGCCTTGGACAGTCGGGAGAACTGCAAGCCGCCATCGGGAACCAGGATTTGCGCAATATCGAATAGTCCGCTTGCATTGCCTGCAAGAAGTTCGATTTCCAACTCGGAGAGTTCAGCAGAGCGTTCGCCGGCCCGAACTTCGCCAATGTCGAGCGCGAGCTCCGCGCGCGTGCCGTCCGAAAGCGTCAGTTCGCTCGTCCTGCGCGTGATCACCGTCTCGCAAACGGGCTGAAGCGGGGCGCCGTTGACGCGGTCAACGATCTCCTCCCGAATTGATGAGTCAGTAATTGCATCGAGACACAGGCGTCCGCCAGGCGCCGGGTTCTCAATCTCGCCGACCTGCGACAGGCCGCCATGCAAGGTCGCCCTGGTTTTTACGCCCTGAATCCACCGCCGCCCATCGCGCCTGAGCCTCAGCGCAATTCCCGCTTTGTTCAGTGCGTGCTCGGGCGTGTCGAGATAAATGCTTCTGAGCGTTCTCGTGACAGGAGCGCCGTGGGTCAGCTTCGATGCCTTCACACGCGCCCAAATCTCACTCGACTTATTCTTGTCCAGCAAGAGTTTTAGCTCGATCTCGCTCATGTGACGAATTTATATCATTTTTGTAGCGGCGTGTAGCGCTCGACAGGCGCGACCGCGGCGGGTCGGTCCGGAGAGACTATGGCTGTGTTTGGTCGGACCCTTTTTTCTGCTTCTTTTTCTTCAGCACGATCGTCAGCTTATCGCCTCTTTTTGATGCCTCTACAGATTTCAACAGGCTCTCTCCAAGAGAGATGCTGCCGCCGACAGCCTCAATCCACTGCTGCAAAATTTCCGCTTCG
>NZ_JAMRYX010000080.1 GCF_024448135.1 Methylocystis suflitae | reverse complement strand
CGTCGGCGAGCGCGAGCCCCAGGGTCACGCCGCGGGACAGCTTATCGTCGGAGGCGAGAGACGAGCCGAAAGCCATGGAGGGAGAACAATCCATCCAGAGGAAATAGTCGTGCGCGGCCTCCCATTCACGCTCGCGCACATAGAGCTGATCGCCGCGCGCGGAGCGGCGCCAGTCGATGCGATGCGCTGCTTCGCCCGATGCAAATGGCCGATATTGCCAAAACGTCTCGCCGACGCCCGCGCGCTTGCGGCCATGAACGCCGTAGGCGAGGCTCGCCGCGATCTCATGAGCGCGCGCCACCAGCCTTGGCATTCGGCTCGCCAGATCGGCCGCCGTAGCGCCATCTGCGGGCTTGCGCTGCGCAGGATCGTAGGCGCGCGTGGCGACGTCAGCAAACATCGTCATCTTTCTCCGTCAGAGGGAAGAGCCGAGCGAAGGCTCCTCACCCGATCCGCGCCACGAGCGTCTGAACCACGTCGGAAACGGTCATTTCGCGGCGCGCGGCGAAATTGAGCGCCATGCGGTGGCGCAACACCGGCGCGGCGAGTTTCGCCACGTCGTCGATGGAGGGCGCAAGCCGGCCGGTGACGAGCGCGCGGGCGCGCGTCGCCAGCATCAGCGCCTGCGCGGCGCGCGGTCCCGGACCCCAGGCGACATGCGGCGCGATTTCCGCGTCGCCCTCGTCCGGACGGGCTGAACGAACGAGATCGAGGATCGCGTCGACGACCTTTTCGCCGATCGGAAGCCGGCGCACGAGCCGCTGGGTCGCCATCAGCTCTTCGGCGTCGAGCGCCTGGCTCGCCTCGGCCATCGTCTCGCCGGTCGTCTCCAGCAGCACCCGCCGCTCGCTGGCGCGGTCGGGATAATGCACGTCGATCTGCATCAAGAAGCGGTCGAGCTGCGCCTCGGGCAGCGGATAGGTGCCCTCCTGCTCCAGCGGGTTTTGCGTCGCGAGGACATGGAACGGCCGCGGCAGGTCATGGCGCTTTCCGGCGACGCTGACATGGTGCTCTTGCATCGCCTGCAACAGCGCCGACTGCGTGCGCGGCGAGGCGCGATTGATCTCGTCGGCCATCAGCAGCTGGGTGAAGACCGGCCCCCTGATGAAGCGGAACGAACGCGACCGGTCAGCCCCCTCTTCAAGCACTTCAGAGCCGAGAATGTCGGCGGGCAGCAGGTCCGGCGTGAACTGCACGCGCTGCTCCGCGAGGCCCAGCACCCGGCCCAACGTCTCGACAAGCTTGGTCTTGGCGAGGCCCGGCACGCCGACGAGGAGCCCGTGGCCGCCCGCGAGGATCGTCACCAGCGCCTGTTCGACGACCTCGTCCTGGCCAAAAATGACGGCGCCGATCGCGGCGCGGGCGCGACCGATATGGTCGAGGGCGCGTTCGGCGGATTGAACGACGGCTGTTTCGAGCGAGGTTGTCCTGGTGTCGAATGAAGTCATTTCAGCGTGCTCGGGCAGCTTGTCTATGAAGAGGATCGGGCGCATCGTGGCGGCGCTGCCGTGTTTCGCCGCAAGTCGATCCAAAGCCCCCGCGCCATTCGGCTCCGCATGAACTTTCAAAGGCGAAGCGGCGGGGCTTTAGGGCCGAGCGCAATCTTCGTCTCTCCGCCGCTGCAATTCAAGCGCAACCGGCGCGGTGGAGGGGCATTTTACCGCCAAAACCGTAATTTGGACGTGACAGTTTGTTCATGCGTCCCGCATTAAACGAACTTCGTCGGACGCCATGTATATTCGTCGGACATCCTCATCACGAAAGGCGTTTCCGCCCATGTGGCGCGCAATCGTTGAAACCGCCCTGCTCTTCCTCACGCCCTTCGTCGCCTATGCGCTATTCCACTCATTGCAGCGGCGCTGGCCCTTCGTGCGCGAGCTTTGGCATGGCAGGGTCGTGTCGCTGCTGACGATCGCGGGTCTCCTCATCGCCATCATCGGGGTCGTGACGCTCGGCCTGAGCGGGCTTAACCAGGGCGCGTATGTTCCGGCCCATATCGAAAACGGAAAATTGCAGCCGGGCCGATTCGAATGAAGGCTGCGCAGAGACTGCTTGACGATCCCCGGCTGGCGACGCTGTTTGCGGCTCTCGCGAAGACGGGCGCCGAAACGCGCGTCGTCGGCGGCGCCGTGCGCGACGCTTTGCTCGGTCTGCCGCCTCACGAGATCGATCTCGCGACGACGGCGCTGCCCGACGCCGTCCTTGCGGCGGCGCGCGGCGCCGGACTGAAAGGCGTGCCGACCGGCATCGAGCACGGCACGGTGACGATCGTCGTTGCGGGAACCCCCTTTGAAGTCACGACGCTGCGTGAGGACGTCGAGACCGATGGCCGCTTCGCCAAGGTGCGCTTTGGCGGCGATTTCGAGCAGGACGCGAAGCGGCGCGACTTCACCATCAACGCGCTGTCGCTCTCGTCCGATGGAGAAATTCACGATTACACGGACGGCCTCGCCGATATCGAGGCGCGGCGCATCCGTTTTATCGGCGACGCGGCGACGCGGATTCGCGAGGACTATCTGCGGATCCTGCGCTTCTTTCGTTTCAACGCCTCTCATGGCGCGGGACCGTTCGATCGCGAGGGCCTGCATGAGTCCATCGTCGCGCGAGAAAATCTGTCGCGCCTGTCGCGCGAGCGCATCCGCGCCGAACTGATGAAGCTGCTGCTCGCGCGCCGGGCGCCGGACGTGCTGCGCGCCATGTCGCACGCCGGCGTTATCGAAGTCATTCTGGGCATCGGCTATCCCTCGCGACTGCAGCGACTCGCCGAACGCGAAGCGACTTATGGCAAACCGGCGGATGCGGTGTTGCGGCTTGCAGCATTTTCGGTGCTGACCGCCGAAGACGCCGAGCGGCTACGTGCGCGCCTGCGGCTCTCCAATGACGAATTCGCGCGGCTTGCGGCGGCGGCGCGAACGCTCGCGCCCTTGCATGGACGCGAGGCTCCGCCGCCGGCGGCGCATCTGCGCGAGATGCTGTTCCTGTGCGGCGCGCGCGCCGCGGCCGACGCGCTGGCGCTCGCACATGCGGAAAGCGCGGCGACTACCGACAATCCGGATTGGCGGGAGGCGGCGCGCTATCTGGAAGAAACGCCAATGCCCGCCTTCCCCATCAAGGGCGCGGATCTCATCGCGCGGGGCGTGACGCCAGGCAAGCAATTGGGCGACGCGCTTAGAACGTTGCAAGCCGAATGGATACGCGCCGGGTTTCCGCGCGATCCGGCGGTCGTTCTGCAGCTTCTTGAAAACGCCCTGGCGAACAGTGACACGGACGCTCGGTGACGCTGACGCGCTACCGACCGCCGGACTGTCTTGCAGATTCTTCCTGCAGCCAGCGTTCCGATTCGCCTCGGCGAAGAATATTTGGCAGCACAAACCAAAGCCCTGCGAATAACAGCAGAAGCAGACCTGCGATCGCCGCGCTCGTGCCGCCATCGTCGAGAATGAGATCAGACAAAATATACACCTCAAGGCACAGGCCGATCATCAGCGGCGCCACGGCGGCGGTAATGAGAAGCGAGGTCAGTCTAACAAAGAAGTCGCTGGCGCCGTGCGGCTCCGCCTGGCGGTGATAGGCGGCAGGCGTCATGATCACCGCGATAGCGATGGCGACGAGCAGCGCGGCGAAAAGGTGCAGCTTCTGCTCGTAGGGCGGGATCTCGGTGAATCGGTTGTTAAAAACAGCAATAAGCTGAAAGCCGAACAGCGCCTGAATTCCCGGCAAAACCATCCTGGCTTCTTCGATAGCGCCGCGCGCGCTCTTTTGCGTCCGTTTTTCCGCCGCCTCGGAGGAATGTTCTTCGCCGATATCCATTGGCCTTTTCCAAGCGCCCTATCTCATAACCAAGCGCTTCGCCGCAGGTTCCAGCGGCGTCAGCCGGCCTCAGCCTTCGCGAGCCGATCAAAGATCCCCAGCACGAGCGCGCGCTTGTCGAAATTGAACACCTCGGTTTCCCTCGCGGCGTCGCGAATGGCGTCCCAGGCGCTCGCGTAGCGGGCGAGTCGCATCGGAGCGGCGCCGGTCTGCGCGAGCGCCCGGACGCGGGAGTCGAGATGGCGCTGCGTCGCGCGCATGAACGTCTCATAGGCCGCTTCATTGTCGCGGCCGGTGAGCTTGTCGGCCAGCATATGCGCGCCGAGCCAATCGACCTGCGGCAACCTTTCGAAAAGCCGGCGCACGGCGGCGTCGAAGGCGACGCCATCATTGCCGAGCAGCCGCAGCGTCTCGCGCACCGAGCCCTCGGCGCGCGCGGCGGCGACGAGCAGGTCCGATTCAGGCGCCAGCGACCAGGGGGCCCCAAGATTTTTCACGGCGGCGATCGTGTCTTCCGGCGACAATGCGCCGAGCATCAGCTTGCGACAGCGCGAACGGATCGTCGGCAGCATGCGGCCCGGCTGATGCGCGACGAGCAAAAACAGCGAGCGTTGCGGGGGCTCCTCAATGAGCTTTAAAAGCGCGTTGGCGCTGGCGCGATTGAGATCGTCGGCGCAATCGACGATGGCGATCCGCCAGCCGCCGGTTCCCGACGCCTGATGGAAGGCCTGAATGACTTTCCGCACGTCCTCGATGCGAATTTCCGTGAAATGCTTTTTGGTCTTGTCGTTCCAGGCGCGGCGCAGTAAGAAAATATCGGCAAGCGCCATTGAGGCGATCCGACGCGCCGCCGGATGGTCGGCGGGCACCTCGAGGCTCTCCGCGGACTGAACCGCCGCCGCGGCGGGTTCGGGATGCGCCAGGAGAAACCGCGCGAGGCGCCAGGCGAGCGTCGCCTTGCCGACGCCTTCCGGCCCGCCGATGATCCAGGCCTGCGCCATCTTGTTGCGACGGTAAGCGTCGAGAAATTCATGCTCCGCCGCGGCATGACCGAAAAGCGCCAGGGTCTCCCGCGGATGCGGAGCGTCGTCGTAGCGATCGCTTTCCGGGCTTCCCTCTTCGCGGCTCATTGCGCGGCTTGTGCCGCGTGCGCCAGGAAGCGGTCGTGAACGAGACGCTGCACCGCTCGCGCGACGTCGTCGATGGACATGCCGGCGTCAATCACGCAGCAGCGTTCCGGCTCGCTCTCGGCGATGTCGAGGAAGGCCTGCCGCAGCTCCTCGTGAAAGGACGGCGCTTCGCTTTCGAAACGATCGACCGCTTCGCCATTCCGTCGCGACGCGGCCCGCATGAGGCCATCTTGCGCCGGCAGGTCGAGCATGATCGTCAGATCGGGCCGCGTGTCGCCCACCGCCGCTCTTTCAAGCAGCGCCAGAGTCATGGCGTCGACGCCGCCGCGCGCGCCCTGATAGGCGCGGGTCGAGTCGGCGAAGCGGTCGCACAGCACCCATGCGCCGCGCTTTAAGGCGGGCGCGATCAGCGTCTCGACATGATCGGCGCGCGCCGCCGAGAACAGCGCCGCCTCGGCGAGCGGACCCAGCGGCGCGGCGCGTCCCGAAAGCAGGAAGGCGCGCAGCTTCTCGGCCTTTGGCGTGCCGCCGGGCTCGCGCGTCGTCACCACCTCGAAGCCGCAATCGCGCAAATGCTCGGCCAGCCGCGCAAGCTGCGTCGACTTGCCAACGCCCTCGCCGCCTTCGAAGGTGATGAAGCGGCCTTTTTCGGGCGTCGCCTGGAAAGTCATTTCTTGCCGGACAGTTTCTGGTGAATGGCCGCGGCGGCGGATTCATAAATAGCGTCGAAGGCGCGCCGCGGCAGCGATCCCTGCTCGACTGATTCCGCAGTCTGCAGCGGCTGTTCGAGCACGACGGAGTTTCCGCGCTTCACTTCGAGCCGCCCAACCGATGCGCCCGCCTCGACCGGCGCCAGCACAGGGCCCTCGTAAACGATCTTGCCCATCAGCCTCTCGTTCGCGCCGCGCGGCAGAAGCACCTTGATGTCTTCTTTCGCCGTCAGCTCGACAGAACCCTTCGTGCCGCCATAGACCTGCGCAGGCCCAATGGTTTCGCCGGCCTTGAAAAGTTCCTTCTCTTCGAAGTTGCGGAATCCCCATTGCAGCAATTTGCGCGCTTCTTCGGCCCGCTCCTTCGAACTCTTCGCGCCGTAAACGGCGACGATCAGGCGTCGGCCGTCCTGCGTGGCGGAGCCCACTAAGCCGTAGCCGCTGTCCTTATCGATGTTGCCGGTCTTTAACCCGTCGGCGCCGATGCTCATCGTCAGCAGCGGATTGCGGTTCTGTTGGCGAATCTTATTCCAGGTGTACTCCTTCTCGCCAAAATAGCGGTAATACTCGGGGTAGGTCTTGATCACATGCGCCGCGAGCTTCGCCATTTCGCGCGCCGTCACCTTTTGGTCAGGACCATCCATGCCCCAAGGATTGCCGAAGCGCGATTTGACCAGGCCAAGCTCGGCGGCGCGCTTGTTCATCCGCGTCACGAAGGATTCTTCGGCGCCCGCCAGGCCTTCGGCGAGCGTAATCGCGGCGTCGTTGCCGGACTGGATCACCAAACCTCGAATGAGATCCTCGACCGGCACGCGACTATTGAGCGCGAGGAACATCGCCGACCCGCCAGCCGGCGCGCCGCCGGTGCGCCAGGCGTGCTCGGAAACCGTGAATTCGTCGTCGAGCTTCAGTTTTCCTTCGGCCAAAGCCTGAAAGATCAGCTCCGCCGTCAGAATTTTAACGGTCGACGCGGGTTTGGCGTAGTCGTCCGCGCCTTTCTCGAACAGAACGGTGTTGGTGCCAGCGTCGATCAGAATCGCACTCGGAACGCTCGTTTGAAAATTCTGGGCGCGCGCCGGCGCTGCGCCAAGCGCCCACAATGCGAAAACGATCAGAATAAGGTGCAGCCCGGGAAATTTCGGCAAGGCGCGCTCCCGCTATTTACGCCGCAGCGCGGCAAGCCGGGAGAAGATGGCGCGCGACGCCGAAAATTGCAATCACGGCGTGGCCCGCTCAGTTCGTTCGAACCGAAGAGTTCAGCGCCTGTCGGATGGCGTTGCGAGCGGAAGCTTGACGGGCCCCGAATTGCGCGGGCCGCACGGGCGGCAGCGGCGCCACAACTTTCCGGGCCTTCTGGGTCGAAGCGACGGGTTCATTGTCGATGCTGGCTTGCTCTCGCGAGGGAGGCAGGGGCGCGTCGCTCTCCTGCCTGGCATAGGCCCGCATCTGGTCATCTGACGCCTGCCCATTCTCATAGGCGACGCGCGCCGCGAGTTCGGCGACTTCCGCCCTTTCATCATAGCGCACCGCACGCGCCGGATCCTCATTCGTCGCCGTCATCACCGGCGCCTGGGCGTCGAGCTGCGCGGGTTGGCCATCGTCGCGCAGGGTCGCAAGCAATTTTTCGTCGTCGTCTCCCTCAAGATCGGCCCGCCCGATCCATTCGACCTTTACGCGCGTGGTGCCAACGCCGTGGAAATCAAGCGCATGCGCCACGCGCTGGGAGACGTCCATCACGCGTCCGCCGTGATAGGGGCCACGGTCGTTGACGCGTACGACCATGGAACGGTCATTGCGCAAATTGGTGACCCGCGCATAGCTCGGCAGCGGCATCGTCGGGTGCGCGGCGGAAATCGACGCCCTGTCGAATATTTCGCCATTGGCGGTGCGTCGCCCATGGAAGTCCGAGCCATACCAGGAAGCCGTTCCCGTGGCCGTATAGGGCCTCTCGCTCGGGTAATAGGTTCTGCCGGCGATCTTGTAGGGCTTGCCGACCATATAGGCGCCGCCGCCCTTCGGCACCTCTTCGCCCTCGGCAATGACTCGCGGGCTCGGACGCACCCCATAACGCGGGTCGATCTGACCCAATCCGCCGAGGCCGGCGCTTCTATGCGATCCCGTGGTCGAAGAGCATCCGGCGAGTGCGCCGAGACAGACGAGAGGCAGCAGTTTGGAAAGGATGATTGAGGAGCGAACCAGCGGACGTGGCGCATGAGCAGCGTTCTTAAAGACGACAAATCGCATCCAGACGGTCCTTGCCACCAACTTCGATCTGCCGCCGACTGCACTGAATCACGCCCCGCAAGCGGCGACGCTTCCATCATTTTTCGCGCGACGCGGAACCGCCGCGCGGTACAACCTGCGGAGTGTCTCGTTGATATGTGAAGTTGTCGTTAAACGCAGATACGCTCGCGTCAGCAGGCGTCGCGAATGAGACCAAAATGCGACACCCGCCCTCTAAAGGCGTGCGCGCACTGAGATTGAAAACAGATGTGGCCCTGGCGCCACAGTCTTCTCGGCGTCATTGAACGCGCGCGAGGTCGACGATTCGCGTCTCGACGCGCTCGATGCCGCGAAAGACATTGCGCGACAATTTCGCGGCGACGTGAAGCTGCGCCCCATCCCCCCTCAAGAGCGCTTCGCCCAGCGGCGAATGCAGGGCGCGAAAGGCGATGGCGTCGACCGTCGCCCCGTCCCGCGACCGCAAACGGGCGCGCACATGATCGGTCCCAACCGTCTGAGCGAATGTGACCTGCTGCTCAGGCAGCGCAAACAGGGGTTCGGGGTTGCCCTGCCCGAATGGACCGGCCTGCTCCACCCGTCGCAGCAGTTCGAGACAGACTCCTCGTCCGGCGACCGCCGCATCGACAACCAGCGCATCGTCGAGTCGCGCAGCCTCGACGGACGCCGCCAGCGTCTCATCGAGAAAGGCCCGAAAGTCGTCGATTTTGCCCCGGGCCAAAGTCACGCCGGCGGCCATCGCATGGCCGCCACCCTTGACCGCCAAGCCCAAATCGACGGCGCGCCGCACCGCCGCGCCGAGGTCGACGCCACTTAAACTCCTACCCGAACCTGTTCCAATTTCTCCATTAAAAGCAATAACAAATGCTGGCGTATTAAAGTGCTCCTTTAAGCGGGATGCGATCAGCCCGACAACGCCCGGATGCCAATCCTGGCCGTGCACGACGAGACATGACAGGCGATTGGATCCCGCCACTTGCGCTTCCGCCGCGGCCACCGCCTGTTCCAAAATCGTCCTTTCGACGACCTGCCGTTCGCCATTCAGCCGGTCCAGCTCGAGGGCGATGCGACGCGCTTCCGCGTCGTCGGCGAGGGTGAGAAGCCTTGCGCCGAGGCCAGCGTCGCCGATCCGACCCCCGGCGTTAATCCGCGGCCCGAGCGCGAAGCCAAGATGATGGGCGCGCGGCGGCCCATCCAAACGGGCGGCGTCCATCAGCGCGGCGAGCCCCGGACGGGATCGCCCCGCCATCACCATCAGACCCTTGGCGACGAGCGCCCTGTTGAGCCGCGCCAGCGGCGAGACGTCGGCGACTGTCGCCAGCGCGACGAGATCGAGCGCGGCGAGAAGATCCGGCTCCGGTCGATCGTCGCTCCACCAGCCGCGCGCGCGCAGCGTCCGCGACAATCCGATGAGGACAAGAAAAACGACCCCTGCGGCGCAGAGCGACCCCTGCCCCGAAAGGTCATCGAGCCTGTTGGGGTTGACGACCAGCGCGTCCGGCAGGACTTCGGGCGCCTGATGATGGTCGAGGACGATTACATCGAGGCCAAGCGCGCGCGCGACGGCGAACGCCTCGTGACTTGAGGTCCCGCAGTCGACGGTCGCCAGCAGAGTCGCGCCTCGCGCGGCGAGATCGCGGATCGCCTCGACATTCGGCCCATAGCCCTCGATGATCCGGTCGGGAATATGGAGCAAGGGTTCCGGCGCGCCGGCCGCGCGCCAAAAGTCGATGAGCAATGCGGAGGAGCAGGCGCCGTCGACGTCATAGTCGCCAAAGACGGCCATCTGCTCGCCGCGTTCGATCGCCTCCGCGAGCCGGTTCGTCACGGCGTCCAAGTCGCGCAGCGACGACGGGTCCGGCAGGAGGTCGCGCAGCTTGGGATCGAGATAGCCGGCGGCGTCGGCGACCGTCACGCCGCGCCCGGCGATCACCCGCGCAAGGAAATCGTCGATGCCGTGCGCCTGGGTCAGCGCGAGCGCCTGAGCCTCGCCTCTAGCGTCGAGCCGCCCGCGCCAACGTCGACCGAGCACGGAACGCTCGACCCCAAGAAAGGCGGGAACCATCGAATCGGACATTGAGGCCTCAAATCAAATCGCTAAGCCTCGCCGGCAAGCGACGCAAGTTCTTACGATCGCGATGGAGCGCGGGAATCTCCGTGCGGCGCAAATCATTCATCGATTCCAACGCCTTGGGAATTCACTTGACATCACTGTCCATTGGCTGCGTCATAATGCTGGTGAAAAATTTTCAATCCGATCCATTTTGATGAGGCGACATTCGACTGAGGTTTGTAGATTTTTCGAGCACTCGAAGCCTTCGCGCCTACAGCTTCGTCGGATTGCATAAAAGGAATTGAGCGGAGGGCTTATGGAGACCAAGAAGCTCGCGACGGGCGCCGCCCCGCGCAAACTTAGCGACTATCTCACGCGAGCCCGCGACAAAGCGCCTGCGCACGACGGTCATGGCGCGGGCGGCGCGCAGTCGGTGCGCGAGGACAATTATCGCGGCCACGCGATCGAAATCGTCACGACCTACAAGATCCTGGTCGACGGAAGGAAAATCCGCGCGCCGCTCGGCGTCGATGACTCCGGCCAGGTTCATTGTCATTCATTGCCGAACTATCAGACCGCGTCGGCGGTCGACATGGTGCGGGCGCTGATCGACGGCTTTCCCGAGGAGTTCGAGCGAAAGCCGGTCCGGGCACAGAGCCGGCCCGCAGCGAGCCATAAGCATCGGCCCGCTCCCGTTCGCAAAAGCAGGCCCGCCGCCAAGAAAGGTTCAAAACACGAGCATTGATTTTTCAGGAGAGAGACGATGGCCGTCGTCCGAAAAAATATTTTGCAAAACGCAGATGTGCGGGATCAATACATTCAAGGCGTCCAATTACTAAAAAATGAGGCGTCGGGCCGAAAAACCAATGAATTCGGCATTCCAGGCGCGGTGCGCTCAGTCAGCACTTACGACCTTTTCGTCATCTGGCACGTCACCGCCATGATGCTCGAGACGCCGCCGGGCAATCCGGCGGGCCGAAACTCGGCGCATCGAGGACCCGTCTTCGCGCCATGGCATCGCGTGATGCTGATGCTCTTCGAACAGAACCTGCAGCGCGTCCTGAACGATGCAAACTTCGGCCTTCCCTATTGGGACTGGGCCGAAGACGGCGACCTGCCGCCGCAGCAGCAGGGCGATGCGGCGATTTGGGGCGATGACTGCATGGGCGGACAGGGCAATCCGGTGACCACTGGCCCCTTCGCCTTTAGCCAAAGCGATCCTTCCGCCTTCAGAGTGCGCATCTCCACCAATATTTCTGGCGAGCTGCGTTCGGTGAACCGCGGCCTCCGGCGGGCCTTTGGCGTGAGCGCCGACGCGCTGCCGAGAACGGCGCATGTGGCGAATGCGCTGGCGCTGTCGAGCTATGATTCGCCCGATTGGGACGCTGACGCGAACAGCTTCCGTAATCGCATCGAAGGGTGGATGAACGACGACGGCGTTTCCGCGACCTGGCTGCACAATCTCGTCCACGTCTGGGTCGGCGGCGAGATGCTGCTCGGATCCTCGCCCAACGATCCGGTTTTTTTTCTCAATCATTGCAACATCGATCGCCTCTGGGAGAGCTGGATGTCCCGAAATGGGCGCGTCTACGTTCCCGATATGGAGGCCGGCGCGGATCTCAAGGGTCACCGCATAGACGATCCGATCAGCTCGCCGCTCGGTCGCGGCGCCACTCCGCGCGAGACTCTCGACGTGAGCGAAATTTATGAATATGACGCGCTCCTCTGAGCGCCAAAGTTTATTGATTTTCAATTGAATTTGGATCGGCGATGGCGCTCAAATCCACTCATATTGTTTTCGTGCATGATTTCTTCGGCTGGGGGCCTCAAGAGTTCGGACTTCCCTATTGGGGCGACGCGCTCGATGAGGTCGGCGAACCCTTCGCGGTTCACGAAGCCAAGGTAGGTCCGGTCAGCTCCTTCCACGATCGCGCCTGCGAGCTTTTCGCTCAGATTGGTGGCGGACGCGTGGACTATGGCGCCCGGCATAGCGATGAGGCCCGCCACGCCCGCTATTCGCGCGAATATGCGGACCCTTTTGCGCCCGGTTGGTCGGCGGAGAACCCGGTGATCCTCGTCGGCCATGGCGCCGGCGCCCAGACCGCCATGCAGTTGCAGGCGCTCCTCGCCGGTGATTTCTGGGAGCGCGGAACCAATGCCGGCTGGGTGGAAGGGGTGATCAGCGTCGCCGGCGCCATCAACGGCTCATTGCTGCCCTACGGCTTCGGCTGCGACCGTGAGGACGGACGGCTCAAGCGCAGGCCGAGCCGGTTCATTGCGGAATCATTCAATTTTCTTGGAATGGCCGCCGGCGTGCCAAGCGCCATGCGCAAGCCCTTCGATCTCCATCTCGATCAATGGACCAATGGCGAAGCCGACGCGAAAACGGCGATGGCGCGTCTGGACGCTGGCGCCTTCGTTGAAGGCGAGGACAATCTCGCTTTCGACATGACCCTGCAGGGCTGCCGCAAGGCCAACGCCCGGTTCAGATCGCATCCGGGCACCTATTATCTGTCGCTGGTGACCAACGCCACGCATGTTCGCGCATCTGGCTTTTTCAGCAAGACCTGGCGGCCCGACCCGACGATCCATCCCATTCTCTGGCAGCCGGCGCTCTACCAGGCGCGCGAGGCCAACTTCGCCAAGGCGCCGATCGTCGGTTGGGGCGGCGGCGACCTTTCGCTGCCGCAGTGGCGGCCCAATGATGGCGCGGTGAGCGTCATCTCGCAGAGATATCCCTTTACGGCGCGGGAAGAGCCGGTAGGAGGCGAAGGCGTCTTCAAACGCCAAAGACTCAAACCGGGGCGCTGGTATTACGAATATCTCGACAAGGCCATCGGCCAGAGGTTCGACCACTTCGACACGATCGTTGGCGCGCGGCTCAAACCATGGGTTCCGGGGCTGCGCGACGCACATCGGCAGATCTATGTGAGACTCGGCGAAACCTTGCGCAGCCTTTAGCCGTTTCTGACCGGCGGCTAATGCAGTCCGCCAAAGCCTGCCGACCGAAGCGCGTCCATGACGCCGTTGAAGATCAACGACACGCCCATCGCCGAGACGAAGAAGCCGACGATCCTGGTCGCCGCGTCAATCCCCAGCGGCCCCAGCGTTGTGGTCAACCGCGTCGCGAAGGCGAGGCACGCGTAAGTGACGCCCACGGCGAGAAAGATTGCGCCGAGGATGACGCCGAACGCCAACGCCTCGTGGGACGAGTGCTCCACGGTGGCCATCATCCCGAGCACGGTGGCGATCGGGCCCGGGCCGATCATGAGCGGCATCGCAAGCGGCATGAAGGCGATATTGCCTGTCGATCGCGCAAACGCCGGCGTTCCGTCGCCGTCCGACGAGGGCAAAAAAAGTTCAAAGCCAATCTTCATCAGCACGATCCCGCCGGCGATGCGCACCATGCTGAGCGAGACGCCGAAGATTTTTAAGATCACCGCGCCAAAGAACAAGAAGAAGAGGATCAGCAGCAGCGCATAGAGACAAGACATGAAGGCCACGCGACCGCGCTCCTGGTTGCTTTTATCGCGCAGGAGCAACAGGAAGACCGGCAGCACCTCAAAAGGATTGATGACCGCGAGCAGCGTCGTGAACGTCGAGAAAAAGAGCGTCAGCTCGGTTCTGAAAACTCCGGCGCCGATGTCCGAGACGAGACTGCTGTTCATAAGGCCTTCTCATTGGCGTTGCGCTGCGCCAACATGCTTGGCGGGTATGGCGGCGTGGCGGCGCGACCTTATTGCGGCGGATGCCGCCGCTCAAGCGCCGCACTGGAGGGACGCGCTGATTTTGTCAGCATTCGCTTGGACTTGTGTCTTACGATGGAATTGACCATGACCGACGCGATTCAGCTCACCCATTCCTCTGGCGACAGCGCGGAGATCCTAGCTTTCGGCGCGGAGCTTTCGAGCTGGCGCGCGCGCGGAGTCGACATGATCTGGGCGAAGAACCCTAAGGTCTGGGACCAGACCGCGCCCGTGCTGTTTCCCGTCGTCGGCTGGACGCGCGACGGCCGCGTGCGCGTCGACGGCGAGACCTATCCGCTTGCGCTCCATGGCTTCGCTTGGAAAAAGCGCTTCGACGTCGCCGAGCGGCGCGACGACTATTTGCGCCTCGCGCTCGTCGACGATGCCGAGACCCGCGCGCTCTATCCCTTCGCTTTCCGGTTCGACGTGGAGTTCCAGCTTCGCGCCGGCGCGCTCGAAAATAATCTCATCGTCACAAACGCCGACTCGCGGCCCCTGCCCTACGCCTGCGGCTTGCATCCCGCCTTTCGCTGGCCGCTTGCCGACTCTTCCTCGCCGCATGCGATCATATTCGAGAAGGCCGAGCGCGCCGAAGTTCCCATCATCGGACCAGGCGGGCTTTTCTCGAAACCCATCCGCAAAACGCCGCTTGTCGGCCGGCGACTGCCGCTCGAAACAGAAATGTTCACGCGCGACGCGCTTTGCTTTCTCAATCTTGCAAGCCACAGCCTCGTTTTCGACAATGGCGAGGGCGCGCGTCTTTCGGTCACGCTCGACGATTTCCCCCATGTCGGATTTTGGACGCTGCCGCCTGCCCCATATCTGTGCATCGAGCCCTGGACAGGTCACGGCGATCCTGACGACTTTTACGGCGATCTCTATGAAAAGCCCTCGATGCGAATTCTGGCGCCGGGCGCGCAGGCGCGCCATGGCGCGATTTTCGCCTTTGAGCGGGAGCCGCCGGTCGGCTAGGAACGAACCGCCATTCGCCAGGAATCATAAATGACCGTCGCCTCCAGCGTCATCGAAGCCATCGGGCGCACGCCGCTCATTGAATTGCGCGGCGCCTCGAAGGCGACCGGCTGCCGCATTCTCGGCAAGGCCGAATTCATGAACCCGGGCGGTTCAGTCAAGGACCGCGCGGCGCTGTCTATCGTCGAAGATGCGCGCGCGAAAGGATTGCTGAAGCCGGGAGGGGTCATCGTTGAAGGCACCGCCGGCAACACCGGCATCGGGCTCGCGCTCGTCGCGAACGCGCTGGGCTTTCGCACGGTGATCGTGATTCCCGACACCCAGAGCCAAGAAAAGAAAGACATGTTGCGCCTGCAAGGCGCGCGGCTCGTGGAAGTGCCGGTGGTTCCCTACGCCAACCCCAATAATTATGTGAAACTTTCCGGGCGTCTCGCCGAGCGCCTCGCGAGGGAAGAGCCGAACGGCGCCGTCTGGGCCAATCAATTCGACAATGTGGCCAACCGCGTCGCCCATCTCACCACCACGGGGCCCGAGATTTACGAAGCGCTGGAGGGCGCGGTGGACGCCTTTATTTGCGCCTGCGGCACCGGCGGCACGCTTGCCGGCGTCGGCATGGCGCTCAAGGAGAGAAATCCGGATGTGAAGATCGGGCTGGCCGATCCGTACGGGGCGGCGCTCTATTCCTATTATACGACCGGCGAGTTGAAGGCCGAGGGCTCATCCATCACGGAAGGGATTGGCCAGGGTCGGATCACCGCCAATCTCGAAGGCGCGCCGGTCGACGTCGCCTATCGCATCCCCGATGACGAGGCGCTGCGCATCGTCTTCGATCTCGCCGAGCAAGAAGGCCTGTTGCTGGGCGGCTCTTCGGGAATCAACGTCGCGGGCGCCATCAGACTGGCGCGCGATATGGGGCCCGGCAATACGATTGTGACCGTGCTGTGCGACGGCGGCGCAAGATACGCTTCGAAGCTCTTCAACGCCGACTTCCTGCGCAGCCAGAACCTGCCGACGCCGCCCTGGCTCGAAGGCGCCGTCGAGATGGATCCGGGCTTCGTTTAGCCCTCTATCAGTTCCGCGGGCGCGGGCGACGCCGCCGGCTCGGCTTCGCGCTGCGGAACGAAATTCTCGCGACGCACGAAGAGCACCTTTCGTAGCTCCGCCTCCCCGACGAGCTTGGCGAATTCGCGGAAGCCAAAGAACGGGATCAGTGCGGCGAAGGTGACTAGTCCAACCGACAGTAGCGTGCGCAGATTGTCGAGATTCACGGGGTTATGGTCCGCATGGGCGGGCCAGAAGTGCTCCAGCAGCGCCTGCTCAATAATGTCCATGTCGATGAGCAGCACGCCGAAAAGAAACGACTTTACCAGGATAGGAACGATCAGCGGCATCGTGTCGAAGACGCGCCAGACGCCGAATTTGTTGGCGACAAATAGCACCTTGGCGAAAGCAAGCGCCTTGGCGGCGGCGAAGCCCTGATGCTGCACGATATGCGCCTGCGACAGCACGATCGACTTGTGCACCCCAAGCACGGCGAGCAGGAACCACACATAAAGGAACACCGGAAAAAACGCCCTGGCTTCCTCATGAACCTTGTCCCTGAACCCCTTTTTTGCTTGCTCGCTCATGTCCTATCCCGCGCCGGCTGCTCTCGAGGCATCGCGTCAATTTAGCTGCGCGATTCCTCCCTGGCTATCGCCTCGGCGCGCGCCAGATCCTCAGGTCGGTTGACGTTGAAGAAGGGGTCGTAAGGCTGTGCCGGCCATTCGACGATCACATTTGCATAGCGCGCGATAAAGGCCGACACCTTGCGCTCGTCTTCCGCCACGAGCGCGCGCCGCAAGTCTTCTCGCAGCGCGACAGGCCACAGCGCCACGGCATGATGGGTTCGCGCATCTGATGCCGCGACGGCGATCTCGGCGCCGGCGCGCGTTCGAGCATCCTTCAGACGCGCCAGGAGATCGGCGGGCAGGAACGGCGTGTCGCCCGGCGCGCTCAGCACATCCGCCGCGCCTTTCGCCGCGCCAAACTCCATCCCGGCGAGAACGCCGGCGAGCGGGCCGGCGAAACCTTCAACGCTGTCGCAGATGACGGGCAGTCCGAAAGCGGAAAAACGTGCGGGGTCGCCGTTGGCGTTGATCGCGAGAAGCCCGCACTGCGGCTTCAGGCGGTCGATCACATGCTGAAGGATCGGCCGGCCGGCGATCGCGACGAGCGGCTTGTCGCCCCCGCCCATGCGCCGCGCCAACCCGCCGGCGAGGATGACGCCCATGCAGTCGTTCATGCGCTGTCCGGTTTGGCTTCAAAGAGGGGCGCCATTGTGTTTCTTCATAATCCCGAGCGCCGCTCGCGCAAGGGGCAGAAGAACGCTCTCCGCACGCTGAAGGCCAACCGGCAAAGCACGATCATCGTCTTCAAAGGCGATAAAGAAGTTGGGCGCTCTGTCGGGGGCACCGATCCGGACGAGACGGCGCCCGTCACGGCTTCGCCAGAATGGTTGACGCAGTTAACGACGCGTTTTTAGCGCTTCGCCAATTCAATACGGTCGATGCTGGAGACGCTAACCTTGCCGGGTCAGCGCAAGACGCTCGATGCAAGCAAACCCAGGCAAAAGCGGAACGCCGCTCTGGTATTGGCGGTTGCCCGGTCGGCGCGCCAAGTCTCTGAACGCCGCATATTCCTAAAATTTAGTTTATTTTCCATTGCTTATAGAGGCTACCCGTTTAGGCAATTCTTAAAGCGACGCCTCTATAAAGACGCTACAACGTGGCTGTTTGAGTAGCGAGTGAGTGAGATGACCGAGACGCACCGTCCCCGTGTCAAATATGTCATCGGTCCCGATGGCAGTCCGCTGACCATTGCGGATTTACCCCCCGCTTCGACCAAACGCTGGGTGATACGGCGTAAGGCGGAAGTGGTGGCGGCGGTGCGCGGCGGCCTGCTCTCTCTCGACGAAGCCTGCACGCGCTATACGCTGACGGTGGACGAATTCCTGAGCTGGCAGATGTCGATCGACCAGCACGGACTCGCCGGACTTCGGACCACGCGACTCCAGCAATATCGCATGTAAGCGCCGCGACAGACGCAACAGCATCGCCGCGCCGGTCAGAGATGGCCGGCGTTCTTATTTTGCGGTTTGTTTCTCTATCCCGCGCCAGCGCTCGACGAGTTTCTTGCGCTCGAAGAGGGCGACGACGACGAGCGCGATCAGCAGCGGGAAGATGAGATAGAAGAGTCGCCAGACGAGCAGCGCTGCGAGGACCTTCAGCCGCGGCACATCTGGCATGACGTTGATGAACAGCAGCTCGAAGACGCCGAGCCCGCCGGGCGCATGGGACACCAAAGCCGCCGAAAAGGACAAGAGAAACGCGCCGAGCACGACGAGAAAGCCAGGATTGCCCTGCTCCGGCAGCGCGAAATAGATGATGCCGGCGGCGCCGATGAGCTCCAGGGGAGCCGCGAAGAGCTGGCGCAGCATGATGCCGGGGCGCGGATAGAGAATTTCGAAACGCCCGAACAGCCGGATCGCCCGGAAATGCATGAGCGATCCGAGAATGTAGAGAACGACGAAGGCCAGGCAGGACAAACCGACGACGAGCGCTGTGTTCGGGTTTGTAAGTATGTCGGGAAGGAAGCCCGACAGCCTTTGCATGATCGCCGGGTCGTAGGTCAGCAAAAGGCCGGCGAGCAGCACATTGCCGAAGCCGAACGTGTACGAGCACAACACCACCAGCGTGGCGACCTGCGTCGCTGTCAGCCCCTTGGTGGAATAGGCGCGATAACGCACCATGGCGCCCGAGAAAACGCTTGCGCCGATGTTGTGCGACAAGGCGTAGGTCGTGAACGAACAGACCGAGATAAACAGCCAATTGATGTGTTTGACGCCTAAGTGCAGCAGCGCGATGCGATCGTACCAGGCGAGCGCCGCATAAGCGACAAGCGTCGATACCCCAGCAAGCAGATAGCGGCTTGTCGGAATGGCCCGGAGATTGGCCCAAACCTCGGCGCCGACCGACTCTCCTTTGAATTCGTGATAGAGAAGAAAAAACGAGGCGACGACCGCGACAAGGCCGACGACCGGCCAAAAATATTCCAGCAGTTTTCTCATGCGGCCCGTCGCGTTAGATTTCACCGTCGATCATCGAACCGGCCGCAGCAGGCCGCACTCTCCCTCGCATGGAGGACCCGGCGCCCGCAAGCCCCGCTCCATGCCGCCTCGGTAATGAGCGCTTGCGGCGAATCAATGGAGGCCGACATGCAGTTGCTACCTCGGATCAAAGGCTTAATCCTGGCCCCGCAGGCCGAATGGGCAAAGATCTCGGAAGAGGAGACGTCCGTCTTCGATTTTTACCGCAATTATATTGCGATATTGGCGCTTCTTCCGCCGTTCGCGAGCTTCTTCGGTTCGTGGCTTTTCGGCTTTTCCTATGGCTCGCAAGGAATCATGCACCCGACGTTCGCGGGCGGGCTTTACCGCGCCTTCGTTCAATATCTATTGAGCCTGCCGGCGTTTTTTATCGTCGCCTTCGTCATATCGGCCATTGCGCCGCATTTCGAAGGGAAGACCGACGACCGCCGCGCCCTGATGCTGACCGCCTATTCCTACACGCCGGTCGGGCTCGCCTCTCTATTTGGCCTGATACCCGGCCTTCGATGGCTGGACGTGCTCGGCTTCTATGGAATCTATGTCTTTTCCGTCGGCCTGCCGACGATGATACGCGTGCCAAAGGAAAATCTCGACGTCTTCACCCTCGCGACGCTGTTTCTCGTCGTCGCGACCGTCGCGCTGCACGGCTGGCTGACGCATCTCATCGCGCCGCAGCAGTTGATCTAGCGCCAACGGTCCGCAGCCGCATCGTCCTCGGATTTCGCGCTGACCCAGTCGCCGGGCGCGCCATCCGCGCGGCGCTCCTTTTTCCAGAAGGGCGCGCGGGTTTTAAGAAAATCCATCAGAAACGCCGCGGCGGCGAAAGCGTCAGCGCGGTGGCGCGCCGCCGCGAGCACCAGGACGATCTGCTCGCCTGGTTGGATGCGGCCGAAGCGGTGAATGACGGTCAATCCCTGCAAAGGCCATCGTTCGAGCGCTTCGTCGGCGACGCGACGGATCTCGGCCTCGGCCATTCCGGGATAATGTTCGAGCTCCAAAGCCTCGAGCGCGCCGTCCTCGTCCCTGCACAGGCCCACGAAGCTGACGAGCGCGCCGATGTCTCGCCGCCCGCGCGTCAGCAGCGCCTGTTCCCGCCCAAGGTCGAAATCTTCCGCCTGCACGCGCACCGCCGGACTCGGCTGCGGCGCCATCTCAGCCGCCCGTCATCGGCGGGAAGAATGCAATCTCCCTTGCGGCGCCGATTGGCGCGTCAGGCGCCGCATGCGTCTTGTCGAGGGCCGCGCGAATCGTCGCCGGGTTGGCGAAAGCGGCCGCATATCCCTCGTCCCGCGCGGACAGCCATTCGATCAGCTCACGGACCGTGACCACGTCACCCGGCGGCGCGATCTCCTCTTCCGCCAGACCGATGCGCTCGCGCACCCAAGCGAAATACAGCGCCTTCATGTCCCCTCGTCTTCTCCGAAATGGTTCCACGCCGACTGCAGGTAGTCGAACCCGGTATAAAGCGTCAGAATCGCCGCGGCCCATAAGAGCGCCGCGCCGATCTTTACCGTGCCGGAGAGAACGACTTCGCCGGCCGGTCCGGCGATCAGGAAGCCGAGCGCCACGAGCTGCGCCGCGGTTTTCCATTTGGCGATCGCGGAGACGGGCAAGCGCACCTTGAGTTCGGCCAAGTGTTCCCGCAAACCGGACACCAGGATTTCGCGACACAGGATGATGATCGCCGCCCAAATCGTCCAGCCGGCGACCGTTCGATCGGCGACAAGCGCCATCAGGGTCGTCGCGACGAGCAACTTGTCCGCGATGGGGTCCAGCATCCGCCCGAGCGGCGACTGCTGCTGCCAGATTCTCGCGAAATAGCCGTCGAGAAAGTCCGTCACCCCGGCGGCGATGAAAATGCCAAGCGCGGCCCACCGCGCCCAGTGCTCCGTAAAGCCCAGAAGCAGCCCCGCCACCACCGGGACGGCGGCCATTCGGCCATAGGTCAGCAGATTAGGCAGCGCCAAAGCTTGAGACCGACGCTTGGCGGTGAGGGCCGTCTGGGACATACCGCAAGGGAATATGTCCCCCGTCCCCAATGTCAATAGAAAGGGCGTCGCCGCCGGGAATCGCTTGCGAAATGCGGCGTTATTCGCGGTCGAGCGCGAAGGCGCCGGGTCCTGCCGCTGCAAAGAACAGAAATACGAAGCAGTAGAGCGCGGCGAGCTCGCCCTTGTTGAGGAGCGGCCACAAATCCTGGCCGGCGTGGAAAAAGAAATAAGCGACCGCCATCTGGCCCGAGAGAATAAAGGCGACAGGCCGGGTGAAGAAGCCGAGCAGCAGCAGCATTCCGCCGACGAGCTCAAGGATCCCGGCCGCGCCCAAAAGCGAGAACAGCTTCAAATTGTCGAACATCGCGACATGTGGGACGCCAAAGAGCTTGGCCGCGCCGTGCTGCATGAACAGCAAAGCGGCGGCGATGCGCAGCAGTCCCTGCGCGTGCGGGGCGAATCGTTGGGGAATAATCCGCAGAGTCATGGAATTGGCCTCCTAAAGAATCCTCGCGATTTCCTCAAAAGCGAGCCGCGGGCCGCGAGGATAGAGCTTTGCGTGATCACCGTATCCGATGTTGATCAGAAAATTCGACTTTATCCGCGTTCCTTGGAAGAATTCCGCATCGACCTTCGCCCTGTCGAAACCGCTCATCGGTCCGCAATCGAGTCCCACCGCGCGCAACGCGAGAAGGAGATAGGCGCCCTGCAGCGAGCCATTGCGAAAGGCCGTCTCTTCGATCAATTTCTCATTGCCGACGAACCAGGAGCGCGCGTCCGTCGCCGGATAAAGGTGTGGGAGACTGTCCGGGAAATCGAGATCATAGCCGACGATCGCCGTGGCGGGCGCGGCCATGGTCTTCGGACGATTGGCGTCCGACATCGCCGGCGCGAGCCGGGCCTTCGCCTCCGGCGAGCGCACGAAGATGATGCGCATCGGTGAGCAATTGGCGCTTGTCGGGCCCCATTTCGCGTAATCAACGGCGAGTTCGAGCAGGCTGTCTGGCACCTCTTTGGGAAGCCAGCCATTGTGGGTCCGCGCTCCCGTAAAGAGCTGCTCCAGCGCTTCGGGCGCAACCGGACCCACCGCGTGCCTTTCGGTCGTCGTCATCGCATTCCCCGCTGCGTTCAGATGTCGCGCCCCTCGACGTCAATATGCAGGCGCTCCTCGACTTTGCGAAGCGACTCCTGCTGGGGCGAGATCGCAAGCGACTTCCGATAGGCCGCTAGCGCCCCTCTCTTGTCGCCGGCCTTCTCCTTGAGCGCGCCAAGAGCGGCGAACGCGTCAAAACGTTTCGGCTCAAGCGTCGCAGCAGTCTCGAGGTCCGCGATCGCGCCGCTGTCGTCCCCCTGCTCCGCCCGCACCTTAGCGCGCTGAACATAGCCCTCCGGCCATTGCGGCGAGAGCGCGACCACATAGTCGAGAAGCTTCAGGGCGAGAGGCGGGGCGCCGGCCGCGTCCGCCGCAAGGGCGCGCGCTGCAAGCAGGTTGATCGTGTCCGATTCCGAACGCGACCAGCGGCTGACGATCGCCGCCGAAACGCCCTTCGCCTCCCGCTCGTCTTGGGCCTGCTCCAGGCGAAGATAAAACCGCGCCATCTCTTCGGCCCGCTGCTGGTCGGGGTCTTTTGGCGGCGGGGGCGGCGCTACGGCGGCCGGCGCGCGCCGCTCTGGATCAAAATCGCGCCCGCCTTGTCCAGGGCCGAGCGCGCGGGTTCCAGGGGGCAGCGGAATCCTTCCAATTCCGGGGATGAAGAGGAAATTGCCCTCCTCCTCGCCAAATGATTCGATCGATGGCGTCTCCGATGCCTGCGCCAGCGCGAAGCCGGCCGGCAGGGCCGCAAGAAAGATCACGATCGTTAACGGAAGAAGCAGCGGCGTTCGCATTGGGGCTAACATAGCGCAGCTCAACAGAAACGGCCACAGAGCCGAGAATTAGATTAACCATTTGTAAGCCACGACTCGACCCACGCACGGCGAATTCATCCTGCGTTCAGGCGAGGCGCCCGAATCCTTGGCGCGCTAGTTAAGGTTGTTAGGAAACCCTCGCGCTTATCGCGACAACAACGCTGCAGCCCGCTTCAACCACGGCGCTCTTGGAGTTGGATCGATGATTGATAAGATACGCGGTTTGCTGCAAGAGCACGGCCGTCTGCATACCCCGGTGGAACATCTGTCTGATTCGGACGATCTCTACAGCGCAGGGCTAACGCCTTTCGCCGCCATCCGCACGATGCTCGCGCTGGAAGAAGCCTTCGACGTCGAATTCCCAGTCTCCATGCTCCGGCGGCAAAGCTTCGCTTCGATCGCCGCCATTCAAGATTGCGTCAGCAAATTGGCGCCGTCGGCGGAGCGCCGCGCCGCTTAAGCAGCGCGCGATTTAGGTCACGCCAGGCGCGACAGCTCGCGCCCACGCTGACCGTGTCCTGCTCGGCGCACGCGCAGGGCTAAACGCCGCGAAAGCCGCGGCTTCGGCTGCTCTAACCGCAGTTGCGGCGGTTCGTTGGCTGCGATAGTCGTCTTTAGAAAGGCTCGAATGACGAGCCTCGCGACGGCGAGAGTTCAATGCCTCCTTATCATTCACGCACGACGACCCACGGCCGCAACATGGCTGGCGCGCGCGGCCTCTGGCGCGCGACAGGCATGAAGGAGGAGGACTTCGGCAAGCCGATCATCGCGGTCGCCAATTCCTTCACCCAATTCGTGCCAGGCCATGTGCATTTGAAGGATCTCGGCCAGCTCGTCGCCGCCGAAATCGAAAAGGCCGGCGGCGTCGCGAAGGAATTCAACACCATCGCGATCGATGACGGAATCGCTATGGGCCACGACGGGATGCTCTATTCCCTGCCCTCGCGCGATCTCATCGCCGATAGCGTCGAATTCATGGTCAACGCGCATTGCGCCGACGCGCTGGTCTGCATCTCGAATTGCGACAAGATCACGCCGGGCATGCTGATGGCGGCGCTGCGTCTCAACATTCCGACAGTGTTCGTATCCGGCGGTCCGATGGAGGCCGGCAAGGTCGTGCTCGCTGGCAAGGAGCACGCGCTCGATCTTGTCGATGCGATCGTCGCCGGCGTGGACGACACGGTCAGCGAAGCGGACGTCGCCACGATCGAGCGCTCGGCCTGCCCGACCTGCGGATCATGCTCGGGCATGTTCACGGCGAACAGCATGAACTGCCTGACCGAGGCGCTGGGGCTGTCGCTTCCGGGCAATGGTTCGACCCTCGCCACTCACGTTGATCGCCGGCGCCTGTTCGTCGAAGCCGGCCATCTCATCGTCGATCTCGCGCGCCGCTACTATGAGCAGGACGACGAAAGCGTGCTGCCGCGTTCGATCGCGACCTTTGAGGCTTTCGAGAACGCCATCACGCTCGACATCGCCATGGGCGGCTCGACCAACACCGTGCTGCATCTTCTCGCGGCGGCGCACGAGGCGCAGGTCGATTTCACGATGGCCGACATCGACCGGCTGTCGCGGCGCGTGCCGGTGCTGTGCAAGGTCGCGCCCTCCGCTCCTGACGTTCATCTTGAGGACGTGCATCGCGCCGGCGGCGTCATCGCCATCCTCGGAGAATTGCTGCGCGCCGGTCTGCTGCACGGCAAGCTTCCGACCGTCCACAGTCCTTCGGTCAGCGACGCGGTGGCGCGCTGGGACATCGCCGTCACGCAGAGCGAAACCGCGCGCACGTTCTTTCGCGCCGCTCCGGGCGGAGTTGCGACGCAAGTCGCGTTCAGTCAGGAGCGCCGATATAAGGAGCTCGACGTCGACCGCGAAAAAGGCGCGATACGCGATGCGGCCCACGCCTTCTCCAAGGATGGCGGCCTCGCCGTCCTCACTGGCAATCTCGCCATTGACGGCTGCATCGTGAAAACGGCCGGCGTTGACGATTCGATCTTGAAATTCGCCGGCCCCGCCAAGGTCTATGAGAGTCAGGACGCGGCGGTGTCGGGCATTCTGACGGGCGACGTAAAGGCTGGCGAGGTGGTCGTCATCCGCTACGAAGGCCCGCGCGGCGGACCCGGCATGCAGGAAATGCTCTATCCGACGAGCTATTTGAAATCGAAGGGACTCGGCAAAGCATGCGCGCTGGTGACGGACGGAAGATTTTCCGGCGGCACGGCCGGGCTTTCGATCGGCCACGTCTCTCCGGAAGCGGCCGAGGGCGGCGCGATCGCCCTGGTTCGGGACGGCGACAGGATTGAAATCGACATTCCGGCGCGCCGGATTTCGCTGGCTGTTAGCGAAGACGAACTGGCGACGCGGCGTGCCGAACAGTCCGCGAAAGGCTTCGCTCCGGCCAAGGCGCGGCCTCGAAAAATCACGACGGCGCTGCGCGCCTACGCCTCAATGACGACGAGCGCGGCCAAAGGCGCAGTGCGACAAGTCCCCTGAACTTTCGCATTTAGGACGTGCGTCGTAGAGTGGCGCGCGTCCATTTAGTCGCCGGAACAAAATGTCTCCGACACGTAAATTCGTCGCTTCTGGACTGTTTGGCATCGCGCTGGGATTCGCGGTGCTTGCGCTCGCCAGCTTTTTGGCCGTGCGCGCTGAAATGCAGCGGCGGGAAGCCGGCGCATGGCTGCGCCACACCGTTCAAGTGCAAAGTGATCTTTATCAGCTTTATGGACTGCTGCAGGCCGCCGAGAGCGGTCAACGCGGTTTTATCATCACCCAGGACGAACGCTATCTCGACGCCAGCTCCGAAGCGGTGCGCAAACTGCCCCACGTCGTCGATCGCCTTTCCGAGAGCCTAAGAGACAATCCCCAGCAGCTCGCGGCTGTCGCGGAATTGCGGCCGCTGCTTGGCGCAAGGGTCCAGATCATCGATGAGGCGATCGCCGATATGCGCGCGCTCCAGATCGACAAGGCCGTGCAGCTCGTCAAGTCCGGGCGCGGAAAGGCGCTGATGGACCGGCTCCACGCCATCATCGACACGATGATTGAAAATGAGCAAAATCTGATCGAGAAGCGCGAGCGCGAAGTCAGCGCGGCCGGCGGCGAATTCGACGCGGCCGTTTGGGCGATCGGCGGCATAATCTTCGCGCTTGGCGCATTCTCATTTCTCAACGCGCAAAAGCAGATGCACGCGCTGCAAATGTCACGCGACTCGCTGAAGACCGCCTACGACCAGCTGATCGGGGAAACGACGCGCCGCGAAGCGCTCGAGTCGCAGTTGCGGCAGTCGCAAAAGCTAGAAGCGCTCGGCCATCTCACCGGCGGCATCGCGCATGACTTCAACAATATGCTCGGCGTCATCGTCGCGAGTCTGCATCTGTTGCGTCGAAAGCTTGCGACCTCGAAGGAAGATTGCGTTCAACTGATCGATTCAGCGATGGACGGCGCCGATCGCGCCACCGCCATGGTTCGCCGGCTCCTCGCATTCTCGCGCCGCCAGCCTTTGTCGCCGCGCCCGCTCGACCCCAACAAATTCGTCGCCAGCGTTTCGGACATGGTGCGCCGAGCTCTCGGCGAGAAGATCGAACTCGAAACTGTGCTCGCCGGCGGCCTGTGGGCGACAAAAATTGATCAGCACGAACTGGAAAGCGCCATCGTCAATCTCGCGGTCAATGCGCGTGACGCCATGCCGGATGGCGGCAAGCTGACGATCGAGACGGCCAACTGCTATCTCGATGACGCCTACGCCAGTGAAAACATGGAAGTGAACCCAGGCCAATATGTGATGATCGCCGTGACCGACACGGGTCAAGGCATGCCGCCCGAGGTCTTGTCGCGGGCGTTCGATCCGTTCTTCACCACAAAGCCCGCAGGAAAGGGTACGGGACTCGGCCTTTCGCAGGTCCATGGATTCGTCAAACAATCTGGCGGCCAGGTCAAAATCTATTCCGAACCCGGACGCGGAACCTGCATCAAGCTCTATCTACCGCGCTTCAATAACGTCGAAGCGCCCGCCGAACTGCCGCTTCCGCCGCCCCGACCTCTCGAACTTCCGCTTGGAAGGCCGGAAGAACTGGTGCTCATCGTCGAAGATGACGACACGGCGCGCCGGGTGACCGCGCAGGGCGTGCGGGAATTGGGTTACTCCGTTCTGGAGGCCGAGAACGGACGCGAGGCGATCGACATTATTCGCCGTCGCGCCGACATCGCGCTGATGGTCACGGATGTGGTTATGCCCGATATGGACGGCGCCCGGCTCGCGCGCGAGGCGGTGTTTCGCAGACACAGCCTGCGCGTTCTGTTCATCACCGGCTATACGCGCAACGCCATCGTGCACAATGGCGTTCTCGACCAAGACGTCAAGCTGCTCACAAAGCCGTTCACCTTGGAGCAGCTTGCGGTCAAGATGCGGGAGATTCTGGATTCCAGATAGCCGGCGGTCAGTCTTCGGCTTTGAGTGGACGCATCAGCAGCGCTTCGATGGCGCCGTCGACGCTCAGCCGTGCGGAGAGAATAGCGTCGACGGCCTCGGCGATCGGCAGCTCGACGTCATGCGCGCGCGCCATTTCCACCATGACGCGCGCTGTAAAGGCGCCCTCCGCCAGCTTGCCATGCGTGGCGTCTGCCACCGACTTTCCCTGCCCCAGCGCTTCGCCAAGCGCAAAGTTGCGCGATTGCGCCGATCCGCAGGTGAGCACCAGATCGCCCAATCCTGAAAGACCCATCAACGTCTCTTGACGCGCGCCCAACGCGCGCCCGAGACGCATCAGCTCGGCAAATCCGCGTGCGATGAGCGCCGCCTGCGCGCTCGCGCCGAGCCCGCGGCCGTGGCTCATTCCTGCGGCGATGGCGAGAACGTTTTTCGCTGCGCCGCCGATCTCGACGCCGCGCACGTCGGTAGAGCGATAAAGCCGAAACGTCTTCGTCGAAAGCTCTTCACTCAAGCGTCGGGCCAGCGCTTCATCATGTGCCGCGAGAGTCACCGCCGTCGGCAATCCTTTGCATACGTCCACCGCAAAGCTTGGTCCTGAGAGCACGGCGACATCGGCTTGGGGCAATTCTTCCTTCGCGACTTCGCTCAGGAACTTGCGCCGGTCGCGTTCGATCCCCTTGGCGCAAATCACAAAGGCGGCGCGCTCGCGCATATGCGGCCGCGCGGCGCGCGCGGTCATGCGGATCGCCTGTGCCGGCGTGACGGCGAGTACGATTTCCGCCTCACGTATGACGGAAATGTCGCTTGTCGGGGCGACGGCGGCGGCAAGCGGCAGACCCGGCAACCGGCGCGTGTTCTCGCGGTCGCGCGCCAGGGCTTCGGCGGCCTGAGGATCGTGCGCCCATAAGGGCACGCGCGCGCGGCCTTGCGCAGCGACATTGGCGAGGGCGACGCCCCAAGCGCCGGCGCCGAGAACAGCGACAGTCGCGCGCGTCATCGCATGCCGATCCGCTGATTGTCCGAACGCGACCACAGCCTTTCAAAAGTCTGATGAAACCGCGCTGCGGCCTGTGGGCTCTCGATCACGATCAAGTCATTGTCCTGATAAACTTCGCCGGAGACACTGAAATTCGCGGAGCCGCTACGCAAGACGCGACCGTCCACCTGATACGATTTCAGATGCATCAGATCACGCGAGCGGCCTTTGCGGCGCACTTCGACGTTCGGGGCGTCGGCGATTTCCTCGATCACGGACGCGCCGCGCCCCATTTCCTCGCCGTCGAGATAGATCCGCACCTTGACGCCGCGCATGGCCGCGCGGCCGAGCGCCGCCGTCAGAGAGCGGTCGGTCAGAACATAGGCGGCCATGTCGATCGAGCGGCGCGCCTCGTTGATCAGCCGCCCGTCGACCGCGCCGAAACCGTCGCCGGGTCCATAGAACACGCGCACGCCCGCGAAGGTCGGCTCTTCTGCGAGCAGTCCGGCCGGCTGCGGCGTTGGCGCAAGCGTCATGGCCGCAAGCGCCGCTGAAAAAAGGAGCCGCATCGAACCGCCCTAGGCCTTGCCGTGGTGTGAACGGCTCGGCGCGGCGTCGAGCGGCCATCGCGGCCGCGGCGCAAAGTCGAGGTCATCGGTCAATCCGCGTTTTAAGCGCTCGAGACCGGTCCAGGCGATGATCGCGCCATTGTCAGAGCAGAGCGCCGCTGGCGGCGAAATGAACCGCAGTCCGCTTTCGGCGCAAAGCCGCATGAGCGCGCGGCGAATGGCGCCGTTGGCCGCGACCCCGCCGCCGATCACAAGGCCTTGCGGGGCTCGCCCCTCGCCTGCCGTAAAGAGGCGCACGCCGGAGCGCACCCGATCCACGATCACGTCGACGATCGCAGCCTGGAAAGAGGCTGCAAGATCCCTGACGTCCGTTTCGCTCAGCGTCTGCAATCTAAGGATTTCCTGCCGCACCGCGGTCTTGAGGCCAGACAAGGAAAAGTCGGCCCCTTCGCGGCCAAGCATCGGCCGCGGAAAGTCGAATCGTCGCGCGTCGCCTTCAAGCGCGAGCTTCTCGATTTGCGGCCCGCCAGGATATGGCAGCTCCAGCATTTTGGCGACTTTGTCGAAGGCCTCGCCGGCGGCGTCGTCGACGGTGGATCCAAGCCGGCGATAGTCGCCGATGGCCTTCACCGCGACGATCTGCGTGTGCCCGCCGGAGATGAGGAGCGCCAGAAAGGGAAAGTCCAGGCGGTCTGTGAGCCGTGCGGTCAGCGCGTGGGCCTCCAGATGATTAACGGCGATGAAGGGCTTGCCCAAGGCAAGCGCCAAAGCCTTCCCCGCCGTGAGCCCGACAAGAACGCCGCCGATCAATCCCGGGCCAGCCGCGGCGGCGATGCCATCGAGGTCCTTCGCCTCGGTCTTGGCCCGCTCCAGCGCGCGTCTGATCAGCCGGTCGAGCACATCGATATGGGCTCTTGCCGCGATTTCCGGAACGACGCCGCCATAGGCGGCGTGGCGGGCGATCTGGCTCAACACCTCATTGGAGAGGATCTCTCCGCCTTCGCCGCCAAGCCGCTCGGACACGACCGCGACCGCGGTCTCATCGCAAGTGGTTTCAATGCCCAAAACGCGCATGCGAACTCCCTGCGCAAGAAAGCCGCGCCGCTGAACGCCTCACCGGCGGAACGAAGCTTATACCGCCGTACGGCGGGAAGTTGGAAAATTGTGGTTGGCAAAGGGTTTACGCCAAGAATTCTTAGCTGTCGTGAATATCGACGTATACTAATGCAGCGCTAAAGATAGCTTCATTAAATTTCTTAGAATTCGTTGGGGTCCCTCTTGACACGATCTCGATTAATACAAGTTGGGTCAGCAGATCGTTGCTCCCCCAACGACGCACATATCTTGAGCTGAGTAGAATTATGGCTAAGGCGAAGAGGTAATTAGCGTCCCGGTTGAGGTTGCTCTCGGTCTAAACTGTATGGAGGTGAAAATGGCGTCGAACAAAATTAAGGCTTTGGCGTTAACGTCCACGATTGCAATGGCCGCCGTGATCGGCTCCACGAGTCTGGCCGAAGCGCGCTACTGCCGGGCTCATTATGGCTGGCATCGGCACTGCGGCGGAACCTACTGGGGTTACGCGCGTCCGGTGCGCACCTATTGGGGTTATGCGGCGCGGCCCGCCTATTGGGGATCCCGCTGCTATCGGCCGGGCTATTACGGCGCCGCTTGGCCGGGCTATTATGGTTGGGGCGGAACCCCCGGCTATTACGGATATGGCGGCGGCGGCCTGCTTGGCGCAGGACTCGGCGCTGGTCTGGGCCTCGGCGCAGGTCTCGGAGCCGGCCTGTTTGGCGGTTGGTGGTGATCAATTAGCATTCCGCGAGGCGCGTAGAGTACGCTCGTGGAGCTAAACAGAACGTCCGCTCGCACGAGCGGACGTTCGCTTTTCGAGGAATGCCATCGCCACGCTGCTTCCGCTTGCCCTTCGCGCGCTCCCGCCTATAGTCGCGCGGGTAACGGCTGGCGGATAATGACTTCTTTCCCTCCCCTTCGCATTGGAACGCGCGGCAGTCCGCTCGCCCTCGCCCAGACCCATATGGTCCGCGCGGCGTTGATGCACGCGCATGGCGGAAGCGAAGCGGATTTCCCGATCGAGATCATCCGCACGACGGGCGACCAGATCCAGGATCGGCCTCTCTCTGAATCAGGGGGGAAAGGGCTTTTCACCAAGGAACTCGATTCAGCGCTCATCGCCAGCGCGATCGATCTCGCCGTGCATTCCTCGAAGGACCTGCCGACGCATTTACCCAGCGAGATCGTTATCGCCGGCTATCTGCCGCGAGAGGATGCGCGCGACGCCTGGATATCGCGCGGCGGTCTCGCGCTCGATGCGCTTCCCGCAGGCGCCGTCGTCGGAACCGCCTCGCTGCGCCGCGCCGCGCAGGTGAAGCGCCGGCGACCCGACCTTGTGACGACGCTGCTTCGCGGCAATGTCGAGACACGTCTGAAGAAAGTTGAGAACGGAGAGATCGACGCGACCCTCCTCGCGCTCGCGGGATTGAAGCGGTTGGGTCTCGCCGATCGCGCGACGGCGCTGCTTTCCTTGGACGAGTTTCCGCCCGCTTGCGGACAGGGCGCGATTGGCCTCACGCGGCGCGCCGGCGACGACGCCACGCGCGATCTGCTCGCGCCGCTCTTCGACGAAGCGACCGGCTTCGCGCTCGCCGCCGAACGCGCCTTCCTTGCGGCGCTCGATGGCTCCTGCCGCACGCCGATCGCCGGCCATGCGCAGGTTCACGGCGCCGAACTCTCCTTCGTCGGTGAAGTGCTCAGGGCCGACGGCGCGGAAGCCTATGTCGTGCGCCGCCACGGCCTCGCGATTGACGCCGCGCTGATCGGCGCGGACGCCGGCAAGGAAATCCTGCTGCGCCTGCCGCATGGCGTCGCGGGGCTTATGTGAAGCCTGTTCTGGTGCTGCGCGCGGCTGAGGACGCCGCGCGCACGGCGCGAAAGCTGCAGGCGCTGGAGTGCGTCGCCGTAATTTCTCCTGTGCTGGAATTCGTCGCCACGGATGCGATCATTCCTTGCGGTGAATATGACGCCGTCATCGTGACGAGCGCGAAAGGCGTCGAATTCGCCGGCGATGCGCGCCCGCTCAGAGCGGCGCCGCTGCACGCCGTCGGCGAGAAAACCGCCGAAGCGGCGCGCGCGCGTGGCTTCCAACCAGATATTGTCGCCGGGAACGCGGAAGCGATACTTCCGCTTCTTCTCGAACGCTATCAGCGTCCGGCGCGTTTCCTTTATCTGGCCGGGCGCGACCGACAGAACATTCTGGAGGCGGGCCTGCGCGCCGCCGGCCATGAGATCCAAACGGTCGAAGTATACCAAGCGCGGGCGGCTCAATCGCTAACCGCCGAGGCCTTAGCCGCCATCGGCGCGCGGCGCGTCACCGCCGCCCTGCACTATTCCCGGCGCAGCGCCGAAATCTTCCTGCAGCACGCGCAGGCCGCCGGCGTCGCCGATGCGTTGCGCGACATGACGCATGTCGCGCTGTCGGAACATGTCGCGGCGCCGCTTCGACGCCGCGGCTTGGAGGCGCTCGTCGCGACAAAGCCGGACGAAGAACATCTGCTGTCGCTTCTATGGAATCAGCTGCGCACGAAAACGCCCTGACCGTTCGCGTTGAAATAGTCGATGGCGACGGCGCTCGCCTTCTCGCCGCCGCTTCGAGAAAACCTTGCCGGACTGACCCCGCTGGCGTTTTCTCCTGGAGGCTGAAAGGTGAAAATGTCGCCTGAATAGTGACGCAGCGGATAGGGCGTGGGCGTCGGGCCGAGCGTCAGCGAGAGTCCGTCGGACGTTTCGACGACGCCGATGGGTCCGTAAAGCTCATTGCGGTAGGCGCCGACATATGTCGCGCGCGACGCGCGCGCCGGCGCGCTGGCGAGCGGTTTTGCGTAATCGGCGTCCCGACCATACGTCGGGACCGCCATCTTCGCGAAAGCCTCGCTAAAGAGCGCGAACCAGTCCCGTTCGATCTTCCCGGTCAGAACGATATCGAGGAAGCTGCGGCAAATCGTTTCTGGCGCGCCGACCGGCGCTGAATTGCTGAGCACGACGATGCCGAACCGCTCCGCCGGCATGACATAGACGCAGGTCGAGGCGCCGAGAGAGAATGCGCCCGAATGGCTCCAGCGCACCCGCGCCGGACCGCCATAGTCGATATCCCAGCCGAGCCCGTAAAAGGTCGGCCCGCGCATCGGGTCATGGGCGGGTCCCGTGGCGATCTGCGGGAAATGCGTTTCGCCAAGCGCCTCCGGCTTGACGATCTCGCGGCCGTCGAGGGCGCCGCGTCCGAGCTGCATCCGCACCCATGTCGCCATGTCGCGCGCCGACGCCGACGCGCCGCCCGCCGGCGCCTGCGCGTCGGGATTTCGCTGTTCCCCGACCACCCATCTGTCGCCACGACGCACATGGCCGAAGGCGCGGTTGTTTCGCGCAACGAAATCGGCGTGGCGCGAGCTGGCGTTCGCCATTCCAAGCGGCCTGTAGAGATGTTCGTCGCAAATATCTTCCCAGGATTTGCCCGCCGCTTTCGCCGCCGCGAAACCTGCCGCTGAAAACCCCATATTGTTGTATGCGTAATGCGTGCGAAAGCTCGTGTCCGGTTTGATGTAGCGCAGCCGGCGAATGATTTCGTTGCGGTCGTAGCCAATGTCTTCGACAAGATCGCCGGCATGGTCGGGAAGTCCGCTGCGATGGCAGAACATGTCGCGCAGCGTGATCTCGCGCGTGACCCAAGGATCGCTCATCGCGAACTCCGGCAGGCTCCGCGCGATCGGATGATCCCAAGAGACGACGCCGTCACCGACGAGGCTCGCGACAGCCGTCGTGGAGAGCGGTTTGGAAAGCGAAGCGAGCTGGAAGACCGTGTCGGGGTCGACGCGTTCGGCCGCGCCGGCGCGGCGCACGCCGAAACCTTTCAAATAGAGCACGTGATCGGGCGAGACGACGGCGACCGACATTCCCGGCACGCCGGTTTTTCTCATGACGTCGACGACGAGCCCGTTGAGTTCGTTCAGATGTTTTTGGGTCGGCTCGCGAACGGGCGACGGTTTGGAATTCTCCTTGGCGAGCGCTTTGGGAGACAGCAAGCCGAACCCAGACGCAAGCAGCGCGGATCGTCTCGTGAAAGGCATATTGGCTCTCCGCTCGCGCTTCATTGAAAACAATAGCGCTGAATCACTTCTCCGCTAGCGCCCAGCCGATCAGCACCATCACCGGCCCGACGATGGTCTGTTCCGCCGCCTTACCCGGCAAATCCGCGATGGTGCCCTTGACCACCCGCTCATGCGACGTGGAAGCGCGTTCAATGAGGAAGGCGGGCGTATCGTGAGACATGCCCTCCTGCAGCAGACGATGCGACAATTCCGGCAGCGTGCGGTTGCCCATATAGACAGCCGTCGTAGCGCGTTCGTCGGCGAGCGCGCCCCAATCGAAGTCCTCGGGAAATTCGCCGTCCTTCGTGTGCGCGGTAATGAATTGCAAACGCCGGGCTGTCTCCCGGCTCGTCAGCGACTTGCCGATCGCAGCGCCGCCGGCGCAGGCGGCGGTCACGCCGGGCACGATCTCGATCGAAAAGCCAGCTTCGCGCAACGCGGCGATTTCCTCATTGGCGCGCCCGAAAATGAGCGGGTCTCCGCCTTTCAGCCGCACGACGTTCTTGCCTTCGCGCGCGAGTTGGACAAGCAGCGCGCTGATTTCTTCCTGGCGAACCGAGGGCGCGTAGCCGCGCTTGCCGACGTTGATGCGTGTCGCTTCGCGGCGAGCGAGATCGAGAATGCTCGCAGGAACGAGATCGTCGAAGAGCACGACATCGGCGCCGGCGAGCGCGCGCATGCCCTTCAGCGTCAGCAGCTCCGGATCGCCGGGCCCTGCCCCGACGAGCGTGACGCGTCCGCGCGCCGTAACCTCGGCGCCGGCGCGCGCCTCTTCGATCAGCGCCGCGCGGTCGTCCTCATGCGGCGCGCGCTCGATTTCGCGGAAGGCGAGCCGCGTGAAGCGGCGCCAGAAATCGCGGCGCGCCAGAAAGTCGAGTCCGGACGCGCGCACGAACGGCCGCCAGGCCTGCGCCGCGCGCGTCCAGGCCTGGAATGTCGCGGGCACCAGCGTCTCGATCCGGCCGCGCACCGCCTGGGCGAAAACCGGCGATGCGCCGCCGGTCGAAACGCCGATCACGAGCGGCGAGCGATTGACGATGGCGCCCATAATGAAATCGCTGAGCGCAGGCCGATCGGCGAGATTGATCGGCACGCCAGCCGCGCGCGCCCACTGATGGGCCTGACGCGCGAGCGAGTCGTCCTCGACCGCGCCGAGCGCCATCGATGCGCCGGCGAAATCGTTGGGCTCGACGGCGCGCTTATGAATGGAGACGTTGTCGCGCGCCGCTCCGATCTCGCGAAGCTTGTCGCAGGGCGCAGGCGCAAAAACGTCGACCCGCGCGCCCGTCGCGGCCGCCAAGTCGACTTTCCAGGCGGCCGCTTCGCTACCGCCGATGACGAGCACCCGCCGCCCGGCAAGCGCGTAGAACACGGGCAGAGTCGCCAGCGGCTGCATCAGATCGGCGGATACTTCGTCGGGTTTGCGGGTCACGGCGTCCTAGGTGCAGGACCAGCGGGCGCGACGCAAGAGCTTTAACCCGGCGCCGCACGCTTGCGCGGCTTCGAGATGACGGACTTTCACAGGCGCCACGACCGGCCATGCAAGCCAATTTGCGGTCCGGCGATGTTTCGCCGGCTAGAACCTCGCATTGACAGTGACATAGGCCGAACGCGGAGCGCCGGGCATGATGTTGTTGTTGTTGTGCGCCGAGGCGTAGTACCGCGCGCCAGCCAGATTCTCGACGTTAAGTTGTCCCGAGACATTCTCGCTCAACCTGACGAACACGGCGCCGTCCACGCGCGCGTAACCGGGCACGACGACGACATTGTCGATTGCCGGATAGAACTTCGAATTGTAGACCACGCCGGCGCCGACGCCCAGAACGCCGGGCCCTGCGTCAAAGAAGGAGGAAATGTCGTATTTGTTCCAGAAGGAGAAGGTGTTGCGGGGCACCGAGGGATTGGTCTTGCCGACGTCGGTGAAGAACGGCGTCCGCAAGGTCGGCGTTCTGTCTGTCCTGACGACACGGGCGTCCTGATAGCCGTACCCTAGCGAAACCTCCCAGCGATCCGTAACGTTGCCGACGAGCCCGAGTTCTCCGCCCTGCGTCCTTGTATCTGCGAGGATGGCTGTCGTCGCATTGACCGTGAGCTGTTGATTCGAACGATTGAGCTGATACAGCGCGCCCGTCAAAAGCAGGGCCGGCAAGAGCTGCGCTTTGAAACCCACCTCGACGTTCTGGAAGCTCTGCGGCGCGAGATTGGCGACGGTTGGAAACAGCACGTTGAATTGATCGCCTGCCACGGGCAGGAAGCTTCGCGAATAGGAGCCATAGACCGAAAGTATCTCGATCGGCTTGAACACGAGGCCGAAGCGCGGCGACCATACATTGTCGACGCGGCGAAGCTGGCCCCTGAAATCAGTGGGGCCCGTATCAAAGCCAGTATATTTCAGGTCGAATCTGTCGAAGCGCACGCCTGCGATGACGTCGAAATATCGCGTGACTTCGATCTGATCCTGAACATAGCCTGCCGCAAGGTCCAGATTGGTGTGACGACGACGGTTTGGATTGGCGAACACGACCGGAAAATACGCAGTCGGCGTCCAGAACGGCGTCGTCACACGCTGCGTTCTGCAGGACACGTTGAAACAGGAGAGATCGCGATTGTCGTCGGATATCTGGTTGCCGACTTCGGCGCCAAACATCACGGTGTGACGGATGTCAGGCGTCATCTGCCACTTATAGACGAGGTCCGTCTGATTGAAGATATTCTGCCGTGGGCTGGAGTTGACATAGCCGTCGAGACGCACGATCCCGGCTGGCGTAACGGTCCTCGCGACAGGGTTAAGGAGCGTCGTGACGAAGCCCAGCCCCTGATCAGGAAATGTGTTCTGATAGCGTTTCTCATAGTCCGCGTAGACGAACTGATTGCGGATGTTGAGGCCGAAATCCGTCGTATGGTCCAGCGCGAGCGCTGCGCGGTTGAGGTCTACCTTGGAGTAATTCACCGCTTCGACCGAAGGATTGCCGACGCCGAAGAAGGCGTCGATCGGCGCCGGCGACGGATATCCCGGATAGATCGATGAGCCTCCGAAAACGAAGCCGCCCACTGACGGAATGCCGCGATCGGCGGTGCGGCGATCGCGGAAATGTTCGTAGCTCAGCGTGATGAAGGTTTTCTCGAGCGGATGCCAGGTAATCGTCGGATTGACGCCATAGCGCTCGAGCTTGAAGAAGTCGCGGTAGCTGTATGATTGCTCGTAGAGTCCATTGAGCCTGACGGCGAGCGTATCGTTGATTGCGTCGCCGACGTCGACCGTGAGGCGCTTGCGCCCGAAGCTGCCTGAGCTGACGGTGATGGACCGCAGCCGTTCGCCGTCCGCCTTTTTGGTGACGCGGTTGACGATACCGCCGCCGCCGCCGCGGCCGAAGATCAGCGCATTGGGTCCTTTGAGAACTTCGACGGCCTCGATGTTGTAGAGATCGCGATAATATTGCGCGTCGTCGCGAATGCCGTCCGTGTAGAAATCCGCGGTCGTGTCCTGTCCGCGGATCGTGATCTGGTCGCGATTGCCTTCGCCTTGGGCGACAGTCACGCCGGGCACATACTGCAGCGCCCGGCTTATATCGATGCTGTTGCGGTCCTGAAGCTGCTGCTTCGTGAGAATCGTGATCGACTGAGGGATGTCGATGATCGGCGTATTGGTTTTGGTCGCGGTCGATGTTCTGCCCGCGAAATAGCCAACGACGTCCGTAGGGCCACGGCCGAGCGCCGTGGCGGGGAAAAGCGGATGGTCGCCGGGAACCCCCTGAACGGCTGGAGCTGCGACCCCGACGGGCGCGCGCGTCGTCGGAACGACCCTGGCGCTGCGCCGGGCCCCTCCGACATCGATGGGGGGCAACTTTTGCGCGCCGCTCGCGGAGCGCGCCTCCGACGCGACAGGCTTCGGCTTCGCCTGGGGGGCTGTGCGGGGTTTCTCCGGCGGCGCCTCGACTCGTATCGGCGGCAGGGGCCCGGATTGAGATTGCGCGAGAGCGGGAAGCGTGGGCGTCAGCGCCGCGGCAAGAGTAAGGGCGGCGACCGAAGCCGCGCCGGTCAGTCGGTCAAACGCCGCAGTAAGGGAGGAGAGCGTCTGCACTGACGGGAATTGTTTTTTAATCATATCTGCCCTCTGCGCGGTTCATCATCGCGATTAGGCAATGGTTAAGGTTGGTCTTTGAAAACTGTCAATTAGGACAAAGGGCTAGCATGGAAGGGTTCCAACTATTGTTTCCGATTGTAACTGAGTGTTGCTGAATTACGACACAAAAACAATTTTTGACTGGAAGTCTTTCAATGACGAGATCATCACTTTTTGTTGACTGTTGTATTTTCCGCACACCCCTGACCTCGAGCCTCGCGCCTGATTCTTCGCCTCATGCAAGAGCGCAACAAAAAAGGCGGCCCTGAGAACAGGACCGCCGGAAACGTCACGTCAGAATGAAGCGCGCTTACTTCTTCTTGCCGTCGGGGCCGAACTGAACGAGATAGGCCCACACATTCTCCTGGTCCGCGTCATTGGGCAGGCCCTGGAAGATCATCTTGGTGCCGGGGATCTTCGCCTTCGGATTCTTGATGAACTCCTTGAAGCTGGCCTCGTCCCAAACGATGCCGGAATTCTTGTCAGCCTCGGAATAGTTGTAGCCCTCGACCGAGCCCGCCTTGCGGCCTTCGATGCCGTTGAGATGAGGCGCGACGGCGTTCTTCGCGGTCTCTCCGACCTGGTGGCAGGCCTTGCACTTCGCGAAGACCTTTTCGCCCGCGGCGGCATCGCCCGCGGCGGAGGCCTGGCCGGCCGAAGCGGCGAAAGCGACGCTCGCGGCGAACGTCAGCAGGGAAATCGTCCTCATCCTTGTTCCTTTCCTCTTCCCGGCGTTCGCTTCGCGCCCGCCCTTATGAAATTGCGCCTGGCCACATCTGACGCCTAGCCGGCGCTCTTTAGACCGTTTTGAAACTACAACCAAGCCGCTATCCAACACAATACGCCAGAGTTTACGTTCTTCTATACTCAAAGGTCTGAACGAGCGCTGAACCCAAGACTCAGGTCACGCGTCGAAGCGTGAGATTGACGCGCACGCCAAGCGTCGCAAGCGTCGGCGGCAATGGCGTGTTGATCGTCGGTAGAATCCTGTCGACGCCGTGATAGCGCATCCTTGCAGGTCCAGAGAGCACGAGCGCGTCTCCGGAAGATAGCGCGAACGCCTTCGCGCAATCGCCGCGCCGCGTTCCGCCAAGCTTAAAGCGGCAGTCGGCGCCAAGCGACAATGAAAGAATCGGCGCTTCGAAATCGGCTTCGTCCTTGTCCTGATGGAGGCCCATGCGCGCTGTTTCATCATAGACGTTTACGAGGCAAGCCTCGGGAGGCTTGGGATACCGCGCAAGTTCGTTCCAAATGTCCAAGAGGCGGCGTGGGATCGAAGGCCAAGGTTGCCCGGTTTTGGGATGGCGCGGCTCGTAGCGGTAGCCCCGTTCCTTATCGCTGATCCAGCCGAGCGCGCCGCAATTGGTCATACGCACCGACATCGGGGCGCCGGTCTTCGGCATGGTCGAGACATAGAGCGGCGCGGCCGCGATGACCTCGGCGATCTCTTCAGCCAGAGCCCTCTGCGCCGCTGCGTCGAGAAAGCTCGGAAAATGGAATGCGCCGGGCGCGAGTTCAGCCATGCAGCGACATGTGGCGCCGAACGGGCGTTTCGTCCATCAATGTGGGGACGCCGCCTGCGAAGGCCAGCGAAAACAGAGCGGCTGAGCAGAACTGCGCTAAGCCAATACAGTCTTCGACGCCACCGTCGAATCCGCGTTGAGCTGGTAAATGATCGGAACGCCCGTCGTAAGCTCCAGCGTGGTCACAGACTCGGGCGTCATCTGCTCCAACACCATGCAGAGCGCGCGCAGCGAATTGCCATGCGCCGCGACCAGCGCCCGTTCGCCACGCATCACCGGCGGCAGAATGCGCTGGACATAGAAGGGCACGACCCGCGCGACCGTGTCCTTCAGGCTCTCGCCGCCTGGGGGCGGCACGTCATAGGAGCGTCGCCAAAGGTGCACCTGCTCTTCGCCCCATTTGTCGCGCGCCTCGTCCTTGTTGAGCCCGGAAAGATCGCCGTAATGGCGCTCGTTCAACGCGCGGTCCTTGATGGTCGGGACACTCGTCTGGCCGAGCTCCTCGAAAATGAGATCGATCGTGTGTTGCGCGCGGAGCAAAGCGGAGGTGAAGCCGACGCTGAAGAGAATGTCCCGCTTCTTCAACTCGCGGCCGGCGCGGCGCGCCTCTTCGATGCCGAGCGGCGTCAAATCGGGGTTTTTCCAACCGGTGAAAAGGTTTTTGGCGTTCCACTCGCTTTGACCGTGGCGAACCAGAACGAGAGTGCGATTCATGCTCATAAACTCTCGTCGATATCAGGCGCCGGTAAGGCCAAGCACGTCAGCCATGGAGTAGAGCCCAGGGGGCTTCCCGCGCGTCCACAGCGCCGCTGCCAGGGCGCCGCGGGCGAACACGCCGCGATCCTCGGCGCGGTGCGAGAATTCGATGCGCTCGCCGGCCCCGGCGAAGACGACCGTGTGATCGCCGACGACCGTGCCGCCGCGCAGGCTCGCAAATCCGATCTCGCCGATCCGCCGCGGACCTGTCAAACCATCGCGCCCGCGCGCGCTATTCTCGCCGAGAGCGATTCCGCGACCATGCGCGACCGCCTCGCCGAGCAGCAGCGCCGTTCCTGAGGGCGCATCGACTTTGAGGCGGTGATGCATCTCGACGATCTCGGCGTCCCAAGCCGGTCCAAGCGCGCGCGCCGCACGTTCGATAAGCACGGCGAGGAGATTGACGCCGAGGCTCATATTGCCGGAACGCACGATCGCCGTTTCCCGCGCGCATTCGGCAATGGCGGCCAGATCGTCCTGAGACAGTCCGGTCGTGCCGATAATATGCGCCACCCGGGCCCGCGCGGACGCCCGAGCCAAATCCACGCTGGTGCTCGGAGACGAAAAGTCGACGATCGCGTCAGCGTCGCCGAGGGCGGCCACGACGTCGCTCGTTATCGGCACGCCGTTCGGCGCGGCGCCGCCGCTGTCAGCGCCGAGCGCCGCAGAGCCGGGACGCTCCAGAGCGGCAGTCAATCGGACGCCCAAAGTATCGGGGATGATCTGTGTCAGCATCCGGCCCATGCGGCCCGCCGCGCCGACTACCACCAAACGCAATTCGTTCATGTTCAGTCGCCCTCGCCTCCCGCAGCTTAGCGGCTTCGATTCGCTTTTCGTGACGCGCCGTTTTCCTATACAGGCGAGGCGTCGCGATGAGAAGCGCGCAGCTTGAGCCCGCCGTCGCAGGCTACCCGAACGGGCGGTCATTTTGCTTTCGGGCGAAAGCTTTTAACACGGGCCGGATCGGTCTCAATGTAGGCCGCGCCGATGAGATCGAGGCAGTAAGGCACCGCCGGCATGACGGCGTCGAGACAAAGTTCGATCGCCCTTGGCTTGCCCGGCAGATTGATCACGAGACATTTGCCGCGATGGGCGGCCAATTGCCGAGACAGGATCGCCGTCGGCGTCTGCGACAGCGAGACCTGTCGCATGAGTTCGCCAAAGCCGGGCAGCTCGCGCGGGCAGGCTGCGAGCGTCGCTTCGGGCGTCAGATCGCGGGGGCTCGGGCCTGTGCCGCCGGTCGTGACGATGAGGTCGCAACCGACAGCGTCGGCCAGGTCGATAAGCGTATCGCGCACGCTTTCAAGCCCATCCGGGATGATCCGCCGCTCGATGCGGAAGGGCGTCGTCAGCGCTGCGCGTAGATAGGCCTCGATCGCCGGACCGCTCTCATCTTCATAGACGCCAGCGCTCGCGCGATCGGAGGCGGTGACAACGCCGATGATCGCGGCGCGCTTTTCGTCTGTCATTGGCGAGTCTCCCGGCGCGCATGTTTGCCGCCTCCGCTCGCCCTTGTCACTCCCCCAGGCCGCAGCGCTTAAGCTAGTATAGCTTGCACAGATATCGCGCAGAATGCAACTCAACAAAGACATATAGCGACAACAAATTGAATAAAGCGACTCAATATCGAGAACATTGTGCGCTGCGACGAACATATACGCCATGATATTGGCAGCACATATTTTGCCACATTTCACAATTAACTAATTCATCTTCGCCTCCATTCAGACGGATGGAAACTGTGCGCTTGACGAAGCGAATGCGCTCGTCGGCATCCTTCACGCATTGTGCGTAAACGGAGCAATCCTGAATGAATCGTATCTGTGGCGTACTGACGATCCTTGCCCTGACGACCGCGCCGGCTCTGGCGCATCACCATCACGCCTCCCGCCATTCCTCGCGCGATGTCTCGCGCCACGCGGAGGCTTCGCAGGGCTTCACCGCCAACGCGTCATTCTACGGCGGCGGCCCGCGCCGCTATGAACCCAACAGCCACACCGCCAACGGCGAACTCTTCAACATGTGGGACATGACGGCTGCCCACCGCACCCTGCCGATGGGCACGCGTCTGCGCCTGACCTACGCCGGGCGTTCGGTGGTCGTGCGTATCAATGACCGCGGACCGGCGGTCTGGACCGGGCGCAGCCTCGACGTGTCGCGCGGCGCGGCGACCCAGCTCGGCCTCATCGAACGCGGCACCGGACAGGTCCGCGTCGAGGTGATCGGAAAGAGCTAAGCAATTCAAAACGCCCGGCTTCGGCCGGGCGTTTTCAACATGGCTTGACCACGCCTTCGACCGCCGCGCGCCGTTTGCTGTATCACGCCTCGTTTTGAGCGCCGTCGTGTGGATTGCGACCAGCACGAGGTTCTATCAATCGCCGAGTTCCTTCGACGAGGCATTCGGCTTTTGCGCGGACATTCTCGCGCAGCACAATTGTCGTCTCGTCGAGCCAGGCGACGGCCATTGGCGAATTTTTGAGCGCCTCTGTCTCGAGACGCAGACGCGCGGACCCATGGTGACGGACGCCTGGTTCGCATCGCTCGCCATCGAGTGGGATTGCGAGTGGATCACACTTGATCGCGACTTTGCGCGCTTTCCGGGTCTGCGATGGCGGATGCCCTAAAGCGCCCTACTCCCGCACATAAATCTCAGCGCCTTTCTCCAGGAACTCCGCGCTCTTTTCGGCCATGCCCTTCTGGCGTTCGATCTCTTTCGCCTCCTCGCGCAGGTCGCGGGTGATCTGCATCGAGCAAAATTTCGGTCCGCACATCGAGCAGAAATGCGCGACCTTATGCGCCTCTTTCGGTAGCGTCTCGTCGTGGAATTCGCGCGCCGTGTCGGGATCGAGTCCGATCTCGAACTGATCCTCCCAGCGGAAGTCGAAACGCGCTCGGCTCATCGCGTCGTCGCGTTCGCGCGCGGCCGGATGGCCTTTGGCGAGATCGGCGGCGTGCGCCGCGATGCGATAGGTGATGACGCCGGTCTTGACGTCGTCGCGATCCGGCAGGCCGAGGTGCTCTTTAGGCGTTACGTAACACAGCATCGACGTGCCGAACCAGCCGATCATCGCGGCGCCGATGCCCGAGGTGATATGGTCATAGCCCGGCGCGATGTCGGTGACGAGCGGGCCGAGCGTATAGAAGGGCGCCTCGCCGCAGACCTTGAGCTGCTTGTCCATATTGGCTTTGATCTTGTGCATCGGCACATGGCCGGGGCCTTCGATCATCGTCTGACAGCCCTTGTCCCAGGCGATCTTCGTCAATTCGCCAAGCGTCTCCAGCTCGGCGAATTGCGCGGCGTCATTGGCGTCGGCGTTGCAGCCGGGGCGCAGACCGTCGCCGAGCGAGAAGGACACGTCATATTTGCGCATGATGTCGCAAATCTCGTCGAAGCGTTCGTAGAGGAAGCTCTCCTTGTGCTTCGACAGGCACCAGCGCGCCATGATCGAGCCGCCGCGTGAGACAATGCCGGTGACGCGATTGGCGGTCAGCGGCACATAGGCGAGGCGCACGCCGGCATGGATCGTGAAGTAGTCGACGCCCTGCTCCGCTTGCTCGATCAGCGTGTCTTTAAAAACTTCCCAGTCGAGCTTGAGCGCATCGCCGCCCACCTTTTCCAGAGCCTGATAGATCGGCACGGTGCCGATTGGCGCGGAAGCGTTGCGGATGATCCAGTCGCGGATGTTGTGAATGTTGCGGCCGGTGGAGAGGTCCATCACCGTGTCGGCGCCCCAGCGCACCGCCCACACCATCTTTTCCACCTCGTCCGCAACGGAAGAGGTGACGGCCGAGTTGCCGATATTGGCATTGACCTTCACCAGGAAGTTGCGGCCGATGATGACCGGCTCGAGCTCCGGGTGATTGACATTCGCCGGAATGATGGCGCGGCCGCGCGCGATCTCCTCGCGCACGAATTCGGGCGTGACGAATTCTGGGATAGCGGCGCCAAAGCTCTCGCCGTCGGCGAGGCGCTCCTTGGCGACGTCGAGGGCGCGCTCGCGGCAGAGGTTCTCGCGATGCGCGACATAGATCATCTCCTCCGTCACGATCCCGGCACGGGCGAACTCGAGCTGAGTGACGGGCTGCGCGTCGGCTGCCCGATAAAGCCTGCGTTCGGCTGGACATGGCGGCACGAGGCGCTCGCCTTCGGCGAAGCCGTTGTCTTCAGGCTTGATGCCGCGGCCCTGGTAGGCCTCCAGACCGGCGCGCGTCGCGAGCCAGGGACGCGCCGCGGGCAATCCCGCCGCAAGGTCGGGCGTGTAGGATGCGCAGGTATAGGGTCCTGACGGGTCGTAGACCCGAAGCGGCGCCTCGCCCGAGGATGGGTCGAGCACGATCTCGCGATAGGGAACGCGAATGTCGTCGCGTTCCTTCGGCGAGGAATAGACCTTGCGCGATTTTCCGATCGGCCCGGTGGTGACGTTCGCCGGCATACGCTTGTCGTGGATGTTCATGATCGCGCTCCTTCATCGCGCTTCGTCAAGGGAAGCGGACGCTGAGTCAGGAAGACGAAGGAGGGATGCGCTATCAGAGCGTCGACGCGAGGCGCCGTTCGCTTCTTCGCTGGCCTTCCCTACGCCGGCATGACCCGGATCAGGTTCGACGGGTGCTTCTCAGCCGCGCTTGCGGCGCCCCTCGCCATTATGGAAAAATTACCGCGTTCACACTCTTGTCGCAAGCTCGCGTGGCGATACCGGCAAAACAGCGTATAGCCCCGACGAGCCCAGACATATGAGGAATTTCAATTTCCAGGGCCTGACGTCAGCGGAAGCCGAGAGGCGTCTTGCCGAATACGGCCCGAATGAGCAGCCAAAAGCTCCCCCGCCCGGCATATTCGCGATCGCGCTGCGCACCCTGAAAGAACCCATGTTCTTTCTGCTTGCGTCCGCCGCGCTGCTCTACCTTTTCGTCGGCGATCTGGGCGAAGGCCTGTTCATGGTCGCCGGCGCAGGCGCGTCGATCACTCTTGTTGTTCTGCAGGAGCTGCGAACCGAGCGCGCGCTTCAAGCGCTCAACCGACTGGCCGAACCCACTGCGACTTGTCTGCGCGACGGCGTCGAGCGGCGCATCCCTGCGCGCGACCTCGTCCCGGGCGATGTGATCCTCGTCGGCGAGGGGGAGCGCGCGCCGGCGGACGCGCTGCTGATCGGCGGCGACGCGCTCGTCATCGACGAGTCCCTCCTCACGGGCGAGTCAGCCCCGGTGACGAAGACTCTCGCAAGCGAAGACCGCTCGGCGGAGTTTCCCGATCCTGGCGGCGAATATACGCCCTTTCTTTTCGCGGGAACCATGATCGCGCGGGGATCGGGATTGGCCGAGGTCGTGCGCACCGGCGCGCGCACGGCGATGGGTCGTCTTGGCGCTTCGCTGGCCGCGATTGAGGCCGAACCCAGTCCTCTGCAGCAAAGGACCGGCAGGCTGGTCGCCACGCTCGGCGCCTTCGCTCTCATTTTTTGCGTCTTGGTGTTCCTTGCCTATTGGCGCGTGCATGGCGACTGGTTTGAGGGCGCCATCGCCGGCATCACCCTCGCCATCGGCCTTTTGCCGGAAGAATTTCCGATGGTGCTCGCGATCTTCCTCGCGCTCGGCGCTTTTCGGCTGGCGCGGCGCAACGTGCTCGTGCGTCGTTCTTCGGTGACCGAGACGCTGGGCTCGACGTCGATTCTCTGTGTCGACAAGACCGGAACGCTGACGCAGAATCGAATGCGCGTCGCGTTCGCTATTTACGACAGTGACAAGGCAATCGATGCGCCGCGCGCGGATGCGGGGCAACGCATGCTCATCCGCACGGCCTTGCGCGCCTCTTCGGCAAATCCCGTCGATCCGATGGATCGCGCCGTGCACGTCTTCGCAGCGGAAGCGGGCGTCGCATCGGAAGCCGTGCCCCTTTCCAGCTTCCCGATCCGCCCCGACCTGCTCGCCTTCATTCAGTGCTGGCGCGATGAGTCGGGTGAGAGCTATGCCGCGAAAGGCGCGCCGGAAGCGATCTTCAAACTCGCGCGCGTCTCGGACGAAGAACGCGCACGCCTTCAGGCTAAAATCGACGATCTGGCGCATCGCGGCCTCCGCGTGCTTGGCGTCGCGACGACGGCGCCGCTGCCGCAAGCGCCTCCGCCGGAAGTGGCGTCATTCACTTTCATTGGTCTGCTGGCCTTTGAGGATCCGCTTCGCGAAGACGTTCCCGCAGCCGTCGCGGCCGCGCGGCGCGCGGGAGTCGCGGTGGCGATGATCACGGGCGACTATCCTGCGACGGCGCTGGCCATCGCTCGGCAAGCGGGCATCAATTCTGAAGCCGGCGTGCTCACCGGCGCTGAGATCGCGGCGACGCCGATCGAACTTCGTCCTGAAAAAATCCGCAACACGCGCGTCTTCGCCCGCGTGACGCCGACCAGCAAGCTGGCGCTGGTCGAGGCGTTCAAAGCCGACGGCCATATCGTCGCCATGACCGGAGACGGCGTCAATGACGGGCCAGCGCTCGCCGCCGCGCATATTGGCATCGCCATGGGACAGCGCGGCTCGGATGTCGCGCGCGAAGCCGCGCATATCGTGCTGCTTGACGACAGCTTCACCTCGATCGTCGCCGGCGTGGCGCTGGGGCGGCGTATCTTCGCCAATCTCCGCCGCGCGCTCACCTATGTGACGGCAATTCACATTCCGATCGCCGGCGGCGCCCTGGCGCCAATCCTGATGGGGCTGCCGCCGCTGCTGCTGCCGGCGCATGTCGTGCTGATGGAGTTGATTATCGACCCGACCTGCGCGCTCGTTTTCGAGTCGCAGCCGAATGAACCCGACGCCATGCTCAAACCGCCCCACCGACGCGATGAGCCGCTTTTTGGTTCGCGCGAACTCTGGCTCGGTTTCGTGCAGGGCTTCGTCGTCTTCCTAACCGTCATGTCGGTCTACATCATCGACGATGGATTTGGCGCGCCGGAGCCGCAGGCGCGGGGGCTCGCCTTCGCAACCCTTGTCGTCAGCAATCTCGTGCTCGCGCTCTCGGATGCGCTTCCGCGCGGAGCCTCGCTGTTTTCGCGCGACAATCTGGCGTTCTGGGGCGTCGCCTTCGCGGCCAGTGCGATGTTGACGGCCAGCCTTTACGCGCCCGTCATCCCGGAGCTACTGCGCTTTGAGCCGCCGACTTGGCCAAAACTGGTTTTGGCGCTGACGCTCGCAGTGATTGCGGGAAGCTGGTACGGCGTTTGGCGCCGGTTGCTCTATCCGGCCCCGCGCGCGCCGCGAGAAGACGCGGCCCTTACTGTCGATTTGCGCTGAGGCGCGCAATGCGCAAGCCGCATAGGTGTTGCAAAGACGTTACAGAGACAAGAAATCTTTGCTTGTGACGGCGAATTTGCGCCTAAAGTCCAGTGGGTCTTGTAATGTTTAACACGCTGTAAAAACGCGCCGAACTTCGGCGCGACACGCGAATGCCCGCCGGTGGCGAGGCTCAAGAGACGGTTCGCCTCGGGACTCGCCGACAATGAAAAAATCGAATTCGCGCAGCTTGCTCTTCTCGCTGACCGCAATCGCAGCGCTTGCGCCGTCCCTCTCCTTCGGCGCCGACGGCTATTTCCTTACAGGCTTTGGTCCGCGTCAGAGAGCCCTAGGCGGCGCTGGCGTCGCGGACTCGCGAGACGCAATGGCCATGTCGATCAATCCGGCGGGCATTGTCGGACTCGATCGGATGTTTCAAGTCGGACTCGGCGTGAGCCTGCCCGAGCGGGGGTATTCGACCGTTGGGCAGCCGGTGGTCCTGGCGCCAGGCGATGTAAGGAGCGGCCGACCCATCTTTCCGGTGCCAAACGGCGCCTATGTCCAGCCGATCGACGCGGTGTCCGCATGGGGCGTCGCCACTTACGGCAACGGCGGCCTCAATACTTCCTACGACATCCAGCATTTCAAGCCGCCGGTCAAAGCTGGCCCGGGGGGCGTGATCACCGTCTCTCCGTCGCTTGGCGGCGTCCTCGGCGGCGGCGCGGCGGGGCTCGACCTCCAGCAGTCGTTTATTAGCGCCACCTACGCCAGAAAATTCGGTTCGCTCAGCGTGGGCGTCTCACCGACTTTGGCGATCCAGATGTTCAACGCGCAAGGACTGAAAATTCTCTCTCCCTATTCCTCCAACATGTTCAACTTTACCGACATGGCCTACGATTGGTCAGTCGGAGGCGGTCTGCGGGTGGGTTTAGAGTGGCGCGCGACAAATGAACTGCGCTTTGGACTCGCCGGCGCGACACCCATGTTCATGTCGAAGCTGCAAAAGTATCGGGGACTTATCGCGGACCAGGGTAGTTTCGACATTCCGGCGACGCTGATCGCCGGCGTCGCCTATGACCTGCTGCCCAACCTTACGCTGATGGCCGACTGGAGGCACATCTTCTATTCGGCGACCACCGCTGGTAACGCGAGTTTTCCCATCTGGTACGGATCGTTCGGCTCGTCTGGCGGCAGCGGCTTTGATTGGCGCGATACCGATTCCGCCTCCTTCGGCGCCGAATGGCGCGCCACGCCCGAGCTGCGCTTGCGCGCGGGCTACCACTACTCAACCTTGCTGATGAGAGAACGCTCCGCGACGCTCGCGGCGTTGGCGCCTCTTGTCGGCGCTCACTCGGTCACCGGCGGCTTCGGCTATCAACTGACGAAAAACTCATCGATTGATTTCGCGGCCATTTATGACTTCAAGAATTCGGTCAGCTACTTCGAGAACGCACCCTTCGTCGGGCGCGCCTTCTTTCCTGCAGTTCCGCTCAATGTTTTTCCGCATTATAATACCAACGCCGTCATCACCGCCTGGGGACGCGCCACCCAGTTCACGGTCGGCTACAACTACAAATGGGATGCAGGCGATACGTCCTGGATCCCCAGTCATTTCTGAAAACTAGCGCTCCCTGACGGCCGGCGTCGATCGGCCCGCCTGGCGCGCCTCCGAAAAGGAGGCGCGTCTTTTTATGAGTCTTCCCTCAGCCGACGACGATCTTTGGCGCCGTGCGTGTTTTCTGCGTTTCGAGCAGCGTTTTCACCTTCGCCGCCAGATTGAGATAGACCGCGGCCTGCGGGCTGTCGGGCTCGGCGCCCACGACGGGCCTCCCGGCGTCCGAGGTTTGGCGGATCTTGATGTCGAGCGGCGCCTCGCCAAGAAAAGGCACGCCCATCTGTTCGGCGTCGTGGCGCGCGCCGCCATGCGCGAAGATCTCCGAGCGCCCGCCGCAGTGGGGGCACAGGAAGTAGCTCATATTTTCAATGACGCCGAGGATCGGCGCCTCGACTTTCTGGAACATCGACACGGCGCGCCGCGCGTCGATGAGCGCCAAATCCTGCGGCGTCGAGACGATCACCGCGCCGGCGAGCGGGACCTGTTGCGCGATGGTGAGCTGAACGTCGCCGGTGCCGGGCGGCATGTCGATGACGAGCGCGTCGAGCTCTCCCCAGGCGACTTCGCCGAGCATTTGCGAAATCGCCTGCGACACCATCGGACCGCGCCAGACCATCGGCACGTTCTCGTCGACAAGAAAACCCATCGACATGATCTTCACGCCATAGGCTTCGAGCGGCGCGAGCTTGCCGCCTTCGACCTTGGGTTTGTCAGTCAAGCCGAAAAGCCGCGGCATCGAGGGGCCATAGACGTCGGCGTCGAGCAGGCCGACGCGCCACCCCTGAGCGGCGAGGCCGAGCGCAAGATTGGCCGAGGTGGTCGACTTGCCGACGCCGCCTTTGCCCGAGGCGACGGCGACAATGAAACGGATTTTCTCCAGCGCCGGGATTCCGCCTTTTTGCTGCGGCGGCGGCGCGCCCGGCCCATGCGAATGGGCATGGGCATGGGCTTGAGCCCGAGTCGGCGGCGCCTCGGGGCGCGAGGCGCGCTCGGCCGTCAACGTCACCACAGCCTGCTCGATGCCGGGCGCCGCCTTGATCGCGCGCTCGGCCGCGACTCGCGCCGCCTCCCAGGCCTGCGCCTGGCTCGGATCGCCGGCCAGAGAAACGAAGGCTTTGGCGCCCGACACATTGACGCCGCTTACCGCGCCGACGAGCGGCGCTCCGCCTGGCCCGTAAAGCCCTTCCAGAGCCTTCAAAATGTCAGCTTCCGTCGCCACGCGCCCGCTCCTTGCCTGTTTAGAGCTGTTCCAGGCAAGCCATATGCCGCGATTAGCGCTCCCCGTCCATCCGGATCGTTCAGCTCAGCCTGGTAGATGCCCCGTGTTGCTCCGCGAGGCACAACAAGACCTCAACCCATTCGAGTTCGTCGCCTTTTTGCTGTGCGATCTCAACGAACTGATCGGTGTAGAAGCGAAATCCCGTCGGCGAGTCGCGCCAAAGTAGACGTCTTGGAATGAATCGCGCGTTCATCTTCGGCGGCGAGTGACAGTCGACAATGAACTCTCCGTTACTCCGGCGAACTTCCGCCATATCGGAGAACCTGATGGGTTCTTCGAGCTGGATATGCCAGAAGGCGTCGTGTGAAATGATCAAATGCGCCCCGCGCACGCTGGCGGCTAATCTGAGCAACGCTGTTTTACGCCAGTCCATGAGACAGCACATCAAGGCCCAAGCTGCCAAGCAGCTCATAATCCCGGCGTGATAGATGCACTCGGACCCGTAGAGGCGGCCATATTTAGCGGCGCACCAGCCGTGGGATTGATATGTTGTGTAGTCCAACACTGCGAACGCGAGAAAGATTGCGGACAGGAACAGGAAAAAGATTATCGACGCCCACCAGTTTTCTTGTAGTCGACGTTCGATCGGCAGAGCGACGCATCGCTTCGGCAAAACAATCGTTGGATCCCAAGACCCCCACCGATTCTTGACGGGCAAGCCCGGTAGTTCGAGGAATCCTGTTTTGCCCTCTGATAGAGTGCCCTGCGTGGATTTGGTCGCGCTTTCGTTCATCGCGCGCGCAAGTCAGGGCAATGACCTTCCGCCTGCACGGGCGGGCATGGAACGTCGCCATAGGAGCAGAACACGCAGCAGTCTCCCGTCTTTGCCGTCAGCCGCGCGCCGCATCCGGCGCAGACATGCACGACGACGCAGGCGTCCAGTGGCATGTCGAGCGTTTCCGCGCGCGCGCAGTGCGGACAGGTGAGGGTCGACTGGAGCTGCAAATCCGCCTCTTTGTGCGCCTGATCCGAATTTGGTCAGGCGGCTGTTCCTATCACGCAGAATCCATTGCCGAACGGGTCGGCGCAAAATGCGATGGGCGGGCGGGAGCCGCCTTCGAATTTCTGCTCACATTTCGCGCCAGCGTTCACTGCATTTGTCAAAAAGGCTTCAAAATCGTCGACGTGAAAGTCGATATGAACGGGCGTCCAGTGTCGCTCATATCGACGAACCTCGTCGCTTCCCTGGGCCGGGTTGCTTCCAGCCGATTTCTCGATCAGTCCGATTTGCGAATTTCCACATTTGAGCAGGACATATGTGGGAACAGGTCGAGCGATCTCGGGCAGTCCCAAGGCGTCCCGATAAAATCGCAGTCCGTCTTCAAGCCGCGGGACGTCGATCGAAACTGAGTAGTTCATGCTCATGCCCGGTCAGCCCGACGCTCTGCGATCTCAAATCGTGCTCTCACGCGAACATCATCGCCGGATGTCCGATGACATGTTTGAATTCGGCCAATAGCTCGGCGCCGAGCGCGCCGTCGACGGCGCGATGATCGCAGGACAGCGTCACGCTCATCATTGTCGCCACAACGGGCGCGCCATTCTTCACGATCATGCGCTGCTCGCCCTGCCCGACCGCCAGGATCGTCGACTGCGGCGGATTGATCACCGCGGTGAAGCTCTGCACGCCATACATGCCAAGATTCGACACCGCCGAAACGCCGCCTTCATATTCATGCGGCTTCAGCTTGCGCGTGCGGGCGCGCCCGGCGAGTTCCTTGATCTCCTCGGAAATCTCGCGAACCGATTTCGTCTCAGCGCTACGGATGATGGGCGTCACAAGTCCGCCGGGAATCGACACGGCGACGCCGATATCGGAGGATTTGTGGCGCAGCAGCGCGTCCGGCGTATAGGTGACATTCGCCTCGGGCTTGCGTTGAAGCGCGATGGCGAGCGCCTTCACGACGTAATCATTGACCGACGTTTTCCATGTCGGTTTGCCGTCCGACCCGAGCGGCGCGGCGGCGTTATAATCCTCGCGCAGGCGCAGCAGCGCGTCGATCTCGCAGTCGACGTTGAGATAGAAATGCGGAATGGTCTGGATCGATTCCGTCAGCCGCCGCGCGATCGCCTTGCGCACATTGTCGTGCGGGATTTCCTCGAAAGTCCCGGCCTCGAAGAATTTGCGAGTCGCGTCGGCCGAGGGCGCTGCGGCGAGCGGCGCCGCCTTCGACGTCTCTCCGCGCGCGAGCGCCGTTTTCACGTCGCGCTCGATGATCCGGCCGTGCGGGCCAGAGCCCTGGAGCGCGGAAAGATCGAGTCCGCCCTCCTTCGCCAGACGGCGCGCGAGAGGCGAAGCGAAGATACGGTCGCCGGGGGCGAAGCGAGCGGGAGCGTTCATCGTGCGGAATCGCCTTTGGCGGCGGAAAGTTCGCTATATATTAGAGGCCTTGCCGAGAGCAGTCCATGAACGCGCCGCGCCGAGCGAATAAATCCCCCAAGGGAAAAATGGCCGCGAGCCAGCTTTACGACCAAGATTTTTACGCCTGGGCCAATGAGCAGGCGGCGCTGCTGCGCGCCGGAAAGCTCAGCGAGGCGGATATTGAGCATATCGCCGAAGAGGTGGAGAGCTTGGGCAAGACCGAAAAACGCGAGCTCGTCAGCCGCCTCATCGTCCTGATGGTGCATTTGCTGAAATGGCGCTTTCAGCCCAGCCTGCGCGGGCGCAGCTGGAAGCTGAGCGTCGACGAGCAGCGAATCGCGATTGACGCGCATCTTGCGGACAATCCCAGCCTCAAAACTGTCGTCACTGAAGCGACGGCGCTCGCCTATCGTCAGGCGCGGATCGGCGCGCAGCGCGAAACAGACCTCGACGCCTCGGTTTTCCCCGCCCAGTGCCCCTGGACCTTCGATGAGATGATGGCCGAGGATTTCTGGCCGGAGGGGTAGCGCGGGGGCGGAAGGGTCGCAATTGGGGTGCCCGCCGGAGACGCTTCCTCACATTCATCCATCGAGCCGGCAACCTGACCGACCGATTATGGCGCTGGCCGGGGCGCTTCCGTCAAGGCGACCCGCTTTGTGGGCGGCCTTAACCGAGCGCCGTCAGCGCCCACGCAAGAGCATGTCGGCTTGGGGCGAATGTCGCCTCCCACGTCTCAGCAGGGGAATCGAATTCTAATTATCGCGAGGTCATTTTGAGTCGACTCTCTACTCCTGTATCATTGAGCCTTCGGATAGCGATCAGGCCGCTGCTAAGCAACAGCATCAACGTATGAAGCAAGATTCATTCGGGCAGCGCTAATATTTTAAGGAAGGTCAATGAAGCTGTTTATTAGCTGGAGCGGCGAGCGTAGCCAAGCATTCGCACAGGCTGTGCACCAGTGGTTACCGATGGTGCTGCACTACGTTGATCCATGGCTTTCAAACTCCGACATCGCAGCTGGTGACCGGTGGGCCAACGAAGTCGCAAAAGAACTCGAAGCCAGCAAGTTCGGCGTCATCTGCATAACACGCGAGAACATTGCCTCGCCTTGGATTCTTTTTGAAGCCGGTGCGCTCGCAAAATTCATGCAGGAGGGCCGGGTCATACCGCTCCTTCTTGACGTCGAATTCAAAGATATCACCGGCCCGCTCGCTCAGTTTCAAGCTAAAAAGGTCGAACGGGACGGACTATGTGATGTGATCAACTCGATCAATCAATTTTCAGAAATTAAAGTGCCAGAAACTCGGCTGCCAAATCTGTTCGAAACCCTGTGGCCCGTTTTGGAAAAGAAAGTTGGAGATATTCCAAAAAATCCGACTCCAGCAAAGCAAAACAGGCCTCAGCATGAAGTCCTCGAAGAGCTTGTTGCGAGCATACGCGGACTTGATGTGCGATTTCGAGAAACTGTCGAAGACGCGTCCCGCGTGCGTCGCCGGAGGCCTCGTTTCCATCCGATGATGATGAATGAAATGCTTCACAGGATGGACCTAGGAGAACAAGACCCGACGCGTTTCCTGTTGCTCGCAAGTATTCTGCGAGATGATCTTCCATGGCTTTACGAACTTGGCGTTGATGCGTATCGAGCGTCAACGGGAGCGAACACCGCAAAGGCGAAAGAGGCGCAACGGCGCTTTCTCTCGGCATTGGAGATGGTGCGACGTGGCCCATTCATGGAGATGGTCGGCGACAAAGAGAGCTATTACGCAATCGAAGAAATGATGCACATGGTCCACGTATTACAAGAGGCGCCTACTTCAAAACCCAGAGAACCACGGCTCCATTTGAAGCAGCGTCCTCCGAAGTCTCCCGAAAAATAGGGCAATGACACCGACGACGCATACTGCCAGAGCGGATGGCAAAAGCACAATCTTAAAGGGCTACCATCCCTTCTCGGATCGAGGCAGGAAATGAATGACGGTGAGCGGAGTCCGAGGCAGTCGCGTCATCACGCACAATTGACTTGCGACGCCGCGCAGCCCCGGCGCGCCTTCAAGAGAATAATACGGCATCCGGCTGATCCGTTCGCTTGGGCCTGTCATTCCCGGCGGACCGAAGGTCCGACCGGGAATCCAGAGCCAATCAACAAACACTGGCTCTGCTCTGGATTCCCGATCGCGCGCTTTGCGCGCGTCGGGAATGACAGTCTGCTATGCGTCGGTCTTTGCGCAATCAATCACCGATACATAACCGCCTTCGCCGCCGCGACGACATCCGCCACGCTCGGCAAAGCCAGTTTTTCCAGATTAGCGGCGTAAGGCATCGGCGTGTCCTTGCCGGTGACGCGCAGCACCGGCGCGTCGAGATAGTCGAAGGCTTCCTGCTGCACGCGCATCGCGATCTCGGCCGATATTCCACACTGCGGCCAGCCTTCCTCGACCGCGACGCAGCGGCCCGTCTTCTTCACCGACTCGATGATCGTCGCCGCATCCATCGGCCGCAGCGTGCGCAAATCGATCACCTCGGCGTCGATCCCCTCTTTGGCGAGTTGCTCGGCGGCCTGCAGCGCATAGGTCATGCCGATCGAGAAGGAGACGAGCGTCACGTCCTTGCCGGGCCGGGCGATGCGCGCCTTGCCGATCGGCAGGACGAAATCCTCGAGCGCCGGCACTTCCGACGTCTTGCCGTAGAGAATCTCATTTTCAAGAAACACGACCGGATTGTCGTTGCGGATCGCGGCCTTCAGCAGGCCTTTCGCGTCGCTGGCGTTTGACGGCGCAATCACGATCAGTCCCGGCACCTGCGAATACCAGGCGGAATAGTCCTGGCTGTGCTGCGCGGCGACGCGCGCCGCGGCGCCGTTCGGTCCGCGGAACACGATCGGACAGTTGATCTGTCCGCCGGACATGTAAAGCGTCTTCGCGGCCGAATTGACGATGTGGTCGATGGCCTGCATCGAAAAATTGAAGGTCATGAATTCGACGATCGGCCGCAGCCCGGCGAAGGCCGCGCCGACGCCAACGCCCGCGAAACCATATTCGGTGATGGGCGTATCGACGACGCGCCTCGCGCCGAATTCCTGCAGAAGGCCTTGCGTGACCTTATAGGCGCCCTGATATTCGGCGACCTCCTCGCCGATCACGAAGACGCTCGGATCGCGCCGCATCTCTTCGGCCATGGCGTCGCGCAAGGCTTCGCGCATGGTCATCGACACCATCGTCGTGCCTTCGGGCACCTCCGGCGCGACGCGCGGAGACGGCTGCTCGGCGACGCTCGTCGCCTTGGGCGCGGGAGTCGCAGCCTCGACCGCGGCTTTGGTCGCGGCCTTGTTGGCTTCGCCGGGTTCGTCCTGCGGCGCGGTCTGGCCTGGAACCGGTGGGGCGGCTTCAGCCTGCTTTTGCGCCTTGTCCTCTTCGCCGACGCGATCGGCCGGCGCGTGGTCAGCCGTGTCGGCGACCTCCTCGCCCTCCTCGGCGATCACCGCGATCGGCGTGTTGACGGCGACATTCTCGGTGCCGCCGGGCACGAGGATGCGCGCCAGCACGCCCTCGTCGACCGCCTCGACCTCCATCGTGGCCTTGTCGGTCTCGATCTCGGCGATGACGTCGCCGGCTTTCACCGAGTCGCCTTCGCTTTTGAGCCATTTGGCGAGCTTGCCCTGCTCCATCGTGGGAGACAGCGCGGGCATGAGGACATTGACGGTCATTGATTCAATCCCTCACGCCAGAACGTCCGTCCACAACTCGCTCGGATCCGGCTCCTTGTCCGCAGTGGCGAAATCGGCGGCTTCGGCGACGATCTTGCGCGCATTGGCGTCGATCTTCTTGAGTTCGTCCTCGCTGACGCCGTCGGCGATCAGCCGCGCGCGGACTTGCTCGATCGGATCATGCTCCTCGCGCATCTTCTGGACTTCTTCCTTGGAGCGATATTTCGCGGGATCGGACATCGAGTGGCCGCGATAGCGATAAGTCTGCGCCTCTATGAGATAGGGGCCCTTGCCGGCGCGGCACCATTCGATCGCTTCGTCCGCTGTCGCCTTGACGATGCGCACGTCCATGCCATCGATCTGCTTGCCGGGGATTGCGAACGCCGCGCCGCGCTTCGAAAAGTCGATCTGCGCGGAGGCGCGGGAGATCTCCGTGCCCATCGCATAGCGGTTGTTCTCGACGATGAAGACCACCGGCAGCTTCCAGAGCGCCGCCATGTTGAAGGCCTCATAGACCTGGCCCTGGTTGGAGGCGCCTTCGCCGAAAAACGTCAGGGACACGCGCCCGTCGCCGCGATAGGCGTTGGCGAAGGCCACCCCCGCGCCGATCGGCGCCGGCGCGCCGACGATGCCGTGCCCGCCGTAGAAATTCGCTTCGCGCGAAAACATGTGCATCGAGCCGCCCTTGCCCTTGGAATAGCCGCCGCGCTTTCCGGCGAGCTCCGCCATGACGCGCCTGGGCTCCATTCCTGAGGCGAGCATATGTCCGTGGTCGCGGTAGCTCGTGGTGAACTGGTCGCCGTTGCGGGCCGCCATCTTGACGCCGACGACCACGGCTTCCTGGCCGATGTAGAGGTGGCAGAATCCGCCGATGACGCCCATGCCGTACAGCTGTCCGGCTTTTTCCTCGAACCGCCGGATGAGCAGCATGTCGCGAAAGGCGGTGAGTTCTTGCTCGCGAGTGAAAGGCGGGACTGTTGACGCGGCTGCCGCGCCGCCGCCGCTTTCCTCGACCATTTCACCGCTCCCGTCGCTAAGCTTTGCCGTGCAGAGTAATGCAAGACGCCGCCGAACACGAGCGTCTCGCCTGCCTTTCAATTTGGGGAGCGCGCTAGCGCGCGTCGAGTTGCGACTGTAGTTCCTCGGCGAAAGCGGTGATTCTTTTGGCGTTCACGCCAAAATCATGGCGTCCGTAACGCGACGCCGAGCGTAGATCGATGCGCGTCTGGCCGGGCAGCGGCTTGAAGCGGACCGTGATGTCGTCGTCAAATCCCATGACGAGCGTTTTGTCGATGAAGTCGATATGACCGTCGCCGCTGCGTCCGCCCGGCGGCCGCTTGTCGACAAGCGTCCATCCGCGGGCTTTGGCCGTTTTCAGCACCAGAGCAAAGGCCTCGTCCGTGTCCAGATCGACGACGATCGGTTCGACGTCCGGATAGGCCGGCCGCTGCGTCTCCCGCGCGCGGGACGGGAGGCCAGGAGGCTGGAAGCCGCTGCGCGCCTCGAAGGCGGCTTTGGAGAAGGAGAAAAAGGGCGGATCGGCGACGTCCGTCGAAATGTCGGAAAGCACCGGCAGACGCACCGCCTCGAACGCGAGATATGCGGGGTATCCCAGCGTCAACGCCGCGATGACGAACGCGGTCGCCGCGGCGCCCGCCCCGCGCCGTCCTGTCCGCCAAATCACGCTGCAAGCGGCGCAAAACAAAAGCAGCGCGATCAGCGCCAAGGCCATGGCCCCGCCAAGCGACGCGAGCGCCGACGCCGGGTCAAGGGCGCCAAGTCGCCCCAGAAGGATGGCCAAAATCGCCACAGTCGCGGCGAAAATCGCGAACCGTCGGCTCCAAAGCGCGACTTTCGACCAGGGTTCGGGCGGAAGATGACGTCGCATCAGTTCAAGAGACTCGCGTGACCGCCGCCACGGGGCGGCTCAGCCGCATTTTTCGCAATTTCACGGCGAATGCAACGGCTCTCGCGCATTTGAAAAAAAGTCGGGCGGACGCCGCCTCCGCGCCGGTTCCTTAGCGGCTCGTTAACTTGCCGAGGACAATCCTAGGAAAACGTCCCTTGTGTTCCCCTCCTGTCGTCGAGCGCACCCATGTCCGACAAGTATTCCGTCGAGTTTAACGAGCCCCAATCCGGCGGCCATCCCCATGACCTTCTCGCGCGGCTTTACCGCGAGATCGGCATTTCCGCCGTCGCCGCGGCGCTGGAAGTCGAGCAGTTCGCTCAGCAGCCGACGGCCACGGTCGAGCGCCTCGACGAGCGCCGCCTGCCCGCGGTGCTTCTGGGCGAGGAACTCGCCGCCTGAGCTGACGCCAGGCAAGGCGGCCGCCTTACACGGCCTTTTACCGGCGTTCGCCGGCCTGCTTCCTTGTGACACCGGATCCCTATATGTTTCGGGCAGGAGGACAAGGCCATGCGCAAGGCTGTCGCCCTATTTCTGCTCATCGTCCTCGCCACGGTTGGTCTGACAACCGCCGCGGCGGCTGACCCGCGCGTGCGCGGCGCACACGCCCGGGTTCATCGCGTCGCGCCGCCGCCGCCATATGCTAACGACGGCTATTTCGCCGACTATGTGACCGGACCGACGGGCGCGCCAACGCCCGTCATGCAAGTGCCGGGCTCAACGAGCGTCATCACTCGAAAGATGATGGACGACTTCCAGGCGCGCAATCTCTGCGACGCGCTGCGGCTCGCACCGGGGGTCAGCGGCGGAAGCTGCTAGAGTCCACCGCCACTTCGCATTTGTGGGCTTACGTCAGCCATTCAGTCGACATACGTCAGTCGAAGAGTTCAGGGCGGCGAAGACGCAACGCCTGAATCAGCGCGAGCGTTTTCATGTCGACGAAGCCGTCCGCCGACATCAATGCGGCGAGTTCCTTCAAGCCTAATTCGACGACGCGAACCTCTTCGTCTTCATGCGCGACCCCGCCGCCGTCGCCGACGCGATCCTCGGCCCGGTATTCGGCGAGATAAAGCGTCATGCGCTCGGTCGAAACGCCTGGCATGGACCAGGCGGTCGCGACATGCTCAAGCGCGCCGAGCCGCAATCCGCCTTCTTCGAGCGCCTCGCGCTTCGCCGTGGCGACCGCGTCATCCTCGCCCTCGACGAGGCCGGCGATTGCTTCGAGCGAATGCGCCGCGCCGACCACCACAAGTAGCGGCGCGCGCAGCTGCTCGACGAGCAGCGCCGTCTTGCGCTCGGGATCGTAGGGCAGCACGGCGGCCGCGCAGCCGTGATCCTCCACGTCGCGCAGGATCAGTTTTCCGTCCGGCATGCGGACGGTCGCGATCGACATCGTCGCCCAGCGCTTGTGCGTTTGTTCGAGTTTGACGATCGAAGGCATCATGGCGGAACTTAATCTCTTGCCGCGATCTGAAATCGGGTCACCCCAAAAGCAAAGGGGCAGGAGCGCGGCTCCTGCCCCTCTACTGATGTTCTCAGCGCGCGTCAGCGGTCATTCGATAATGCTGGCGACGACGCCGGCGCCGACGGTGCGGCCGCCTTCGCGGATGGCGAAGCGCAGCTTCTCCTCCATGGCGATCGGCACGATCAGCACCACGTCCATCGTCACATTGTCGCCCGGCATCACCATCTCGACGCCGTCGGGAAGCGTGACGATGCCGGTCACGTCCGTCGTGCGGAAGTAGAATTGCGGACGATAATTGGTGAAGAACGGCGTATGGCGGCCGCCCTCTTCCTTGGTGAGGATATACGCCTCGGCCTTGAACTTCGTATGCGGCTTCACCGAACCCGGCTTGCACAGCACCTGGCCGCGCTCGACGTCCTCGCGCTTCGTGCCGCGCAGCAGGCAGCCGACATTGTCGCCCGCCTCGCCCTGATCGAGCAGTTTGCGGAACATTTCGACGCCGGTCACCGTCGTCTTGGTCGTCGGGCGGATGCCGACGATCTCGACTTCCTCGCCAACCTTCACCACGCCGCGCTCGATGCGCCCCGTCACCACCGTGCCGCGGCCCGAAATCGAGAACACGTCCTCGACCGGCATCAGGAACGGCTGATCCTTCGGCCGCTCAGGCTGCGGAATATATTTGTCGACCTCGGCCATCAGCTTCAGGATCGCGTCATGGCCGATCTCGGGGTTCTTGCCCTCGAGCGCGCAGAGCGCCGAACCCTTGACGATCGGAATGTCGTCGCCGGGGAACTCATATTTGCTGAGCAGCTCGCGCACTTCGAGCTCGACGAGCTCCAAGAGCTCCGGGTCGTCGACCATGTCGACCTTGTTCAAGAACACGACGAGCGCCGGCACGCCGACCTGGCGAGCCAAGAGAATGTGCTCGCGGGTCTGCGGCATCGGGCCGTCGGCGGCCGAGACCACCAGGATCGCGCCGTCCATCTGCGCCGCGCCGGTGATCATGTTCTTCACATAGTCGGCGTGGCCGGGGCAGTCGACATGCGCGTAATGGCGGTTCTGCGTCTCATATTCGACATGCGCCGTCGAAATGGTGATGCCGCGCGCCTTCTCTTCCGGCGCCTTGTCGATCTGATCATAGGCCGTAAAGGTCGCGCCGCCCGTCTCCGCCAGAACCTTGGTGATCGCCGCCGTCAAAGACGTCTTGCCATGGTCGACGTGCCCAATCGTCCCAATGTTGCAGTGCGGCTTCG
>NZ_JAMRYX010000079.1 GCF_024448135.1 Methylocystis suflitae | reverse complement strand
AAGGGCTGTTACGGCAGCCGCCCCCTCGGTTCGGTCAGGTAGATCTCACGCCTACCTTGTCTGTGTGTTCATTATTGTCGAAGACAATCGTCACCATCGATCAGGCAGGCTTCAGCACCGCTCCTTCGGGGACGACTCCATCGCTTGCATAACGCCATAAGGCGATCAACAATTTGCGCGCCAATGCGACGAGCAGCACCTTCTTCAGGCGTCCCTTGGCGCCGGCCAGGCGCTCCCTGAACCATTTCGTCAAGGCGCTCTCCGGCTGGTAGCGCAGCCACAGCCAGGCGAGCTCTCCCATCGCTGCGCGCAGGCGCCGATTGCCGGCCTTGCTGATTCCTTGCTCGCGTTCG
>NZ_JAMRYX010000078.1 GCF_024448135.1 Methylocystis suflitae | reverse complement strand
GCGAAGGCGATGGTCAGCGCCACCGGCGCGAACAGACGACCTTCAAGCCCTTCGAGTGACAGCAGCGGCAGAAACACCGTGACGATGATGATGACGCCGGATGTGAGCGGGACGGCAACCTCGCGAGTCGCCTCAAGCGTCATGAAGATGCGATCGGAAAGACTGACGTCATGCGCATGCGCCATGCGATGTTCGACGTTCTCCACGACGACGACAGCGCAGTCGACCAAAAGTCCGATGGCAATCGCGAGACCGCCGAGCGACATGATATTCGCCGAGAGTCCCCACCAGCGCATGATGCCGAACGTCGCGAGCGCGGCGAGCGGCAAAATGACCGAAACGACGATCGCGGCGCGAAGATCGCCAAGAAACAAGACGAGCAGGATGACGACGAGGACGATCGCCTCGATCAGCACCTTCTGTACGGTCCAAACCGCTTTGCCGATCAATTCGCTGCGATCGTAGAAGATTTCGATTTTGGCCCCGTTCGGCAACGTCGGCTCGATCTCGGCCAGGCGCTGCTTCACGCCACTGACCACCATGCGCGCGTCCGCGCCGCGCAGCCCGAGAACAAGTCCCCACACCGCCTCGCCTTCGCCGTTACGCACGACGACGCCGTTGCGCGGCAACGCGCCGTTGCGCACTTCAGCGACGTCGCCGACGCGCACGATGCCCGTGTCACGCGCGGCGATGACGACGGATCGTATCTCCTCAAGCGATCGCAAACGACCTTCGGCGCGCACCAGCAGCGCTTCCTCGCCATCGCGCACGCGCCCCGCGCCGTCGTTCTTATTGTTGTTAGCGAGCGCCGACTGGAGCATCTCCACGGTGACGCCGCGAGACGCCATGGCGGCTGGAAACGGCGCGACTTCGAAGGTGCGCACGAAGCCGCCGAGCACGTTGAGGTCGGCGACGCCCGGCAGGCCGCGGATGGCGGGGCGTATCGTCCAATCGAGCAGCGTGCGTTGCTCCGTCGGCGTGAGATGGCCGCCGACGATGGTGAACATCACCATCTCGCCAAGCGGCGTGACAATCGGCGCGAGGCCGCCGGAAACGCCGTCCGGCAACTGACTTTGCGCTTGCGCCAGACGCTCGTTGACCTGCGCGCGCGCCCAGTAGATGTCGGTCCCTTCCGAAAATTCGAAGGTGATCAGCGTCACCGAATAACGCGTTGTCGAGCGCATGCGGACGAGGCTGGGAATGCCTTTCGCCGCGAGCTCGATCGGCACGGTGACGCGCGCCTCTAACTCCTCTGGCGTGAGGCCCGGCGCGCGCATGGCGACCATCACCTGCACCGGGGCGACGTCCGGAAAGGCGTCGATCGGCAGCTTGAAATAGCTGACCGCTCCCCACGCGGCGAGGCCGAGCGCGCCAAGAAAGACGAGCAGCCGCTGTTGAAGCGCGACGCGGATCAATCTTTCAAGCATTGCGCATCGTCACCTTTCGGCCTCGGCGAGTTCGGCAAGCAAGGTCAACAGGCCCCGCGTCGCCACGCGTTCGCCGGCTTTGAGCGCGCCCTGGACCGACGCGTATTGCGGCGTTTCGGAAACCAGCATCACCGGGGTCGCGACAAAGCCTTCCGGCGCTCGTACAAACACCCAATTGTGGTTTTTAAAGTTGACCAGCGCATCGGCGGAAACGCGCCACTGCGTCGCGCCGCCGCCCGCGACGCGCAAGATCGCCTGCACCGCCTGGCCAGG
>NZ_JAMRYX010000077.1 GCF_024448135.1 Methylocystis suflitae | reverse complement strand
TGTGCGCGGGTTTTCTTCGGCTTGGCGGCCGGCGCGGGCGGCGGCGGCGGCGGGGTCACCGGCATATATTGCAGGCTGACATTGCCGATGCCGGCGGAAACATTGAGGCCGGTGCCAAGGGAGACGGACACGGGCTGCAGGGAGATGGTCTTGTTCGAGCCGCCGACAAGGACCGCGCCGCCGGCGCCGGCGCCGACTGCGACCGACCCTTCCGCGCCGACATAGTCTCCGGCCAGCGCGCCAGGCGCCACGCTGTTCGTGGCCGCGAGAACCGTCCAAATCATCTGGCCCGGACCGCTGATGCCGATATTGGCGCCGACGTTGGTCAGCCTGCCGATGTAATGCTGGGGCGGGCTGCCTTTAGCGTCCGTGTACACGCAGTCGAGCGCCTGATTCTCCATGATGATCATGCCGACGCCGCCGGAGACATGGCAGAGAAGGGTGCCGACTTGCACGGATTGAGCCGTGGCGACGCTGGACGACAGCGCGATGAAAGACATCGCGCAAATCGCGCGGCCGAGCGAGGAATGAGACATTATCGAACTCCAATCGATGGGTGCGGGAACTTAGCCGCGCGGCGGGACTTTAATGGCGAAAAATACAAAAAGTAACCCCGCAGGGAATCCCTTGGCCAGTCACAAGAATATTTGCGCACAGCGGATCGCGCCCGAGCCGAACGGGCGCGGCTTCGCGTCGGAGCGATCCGGCGCCGAAAAAAGCCAGTCGAGCACGGCTCAATGCGCAGGCGCGGCGTTCGAAGCGCCGATCCGGACGCGGCGCAAACGCCAAGCGAGCGGGATGATCGTCGCTGTGACGGAACGTCAGAGCGTAGAATCGATATAGGCAAGATGGGACGCGCGCGTTTAAAGCGCGATGACATCGCCGGGCGCGACATGCTGATTGTTGCGCCGACGCCAAGTAGGGATGAGCGCGAGCGCGCCTAACAGGATAAGCGCTGCTGACGTCTAACAAACGCGCACAGACTATGGTCAGGCGGCCGAGCCGATGCCTGAAGCTGCTACAGCCTGCCGATGAGCGCCATCACGACGACAATAGCGAGCAAGGCGCCGACGATGCCGCCGGGGCCATATCCCCATTGCGAGCTATAGGGCCAAGTCGGCAAGGCGCCGATAAGCAACAACAGCAGAATGACGATGAGAACGGTCGAGAGCATGGCTGAACTCCGCTTGTCCGCGCGCCACTTGCGCGACAGTTTCAAAGCGCAACGCTCGCGCTCGAATAATGTTCCTCGCGAGTTCTGGCGCGGATGAGAGCGGTAAGGCCCGGCTTGCTTTGAATTGCCGTTGGCCTACGTTTTCTTTCGAGGCGGCCGCCATCAGCGGCAGCCCTATACGGAGCGGCTCGCGACCTCGGATGTAAAGGCGCGAGCCGTTTTCTTTGAAGCGTTTCCGTTTAGCGCACAGGCGCTCCCGCAGGCGCGATATTCAGCCGCGGGTCGTCTTTCGGATCGTAATAGTCGATCTGCCAAGGACCGGTGGCGTTGATCTGGAGCACTGAGTCCTCGTCGACGAAAACATAATGCAGCACGCCGGCAGGCATGGAAATGAAGCTTCCCGCCGGTAGCTTTTCGACCGTGGCGCGGTCGGCCGCCTGTCCTCGACCGAAACTGAAGGCGCCGGAGATGATCGTGACGAGTTCCGCCTTGGAATGCGTGTGTGGCGGCACGCGGTATCCTTTCGGCGCTTTGATCCTGACGACGAAGTCGCCTTCTCGGCTTGGATCTCCGTACAGCACCGCCATTTCAGCGCCGCCCGGCAGCGAACTCGGCGCCAGCTCCCATTTCATGTTCTGCGGAAGAAACACGCGATGCGCTTCAACTGCGCCGCCCTGGGCCGCTCCGCCGCAGGCGAGGACGCCAGCGACGACGATCGCTATTCTTGTTTTCATGAGTCCCTCCCGCGCCGCGATCTGTTTCCCGCACGACGCCAAGCCGCATCGGCTCCGCGGCGTCTTCAGGTCGAGAGATATAGGGCGGGAGCGACCGCGCTCATCCCTTAGCGGCCGGAAAAAAGTAGAATTGGGAAGACGTCACGTTGTCGCCAGGGGCGGGCTAACCCCACCAGAAGATCGTCGCGACGATGACGTAAAGACCAACAAGCGCGGCCCCGTCGACCATGTCCGCCCGGCCGTCGACGGTGACAACCGTGACGACGAGCACGGATAGAAACAGCGCCACTGCAAGAATCGGCGGGATGGCGAGCGTGAACGGCGCCGCGCCGCCCATCGCAAAGCTGACGAGCACCAGAATTGGAATGAGCGCGACGGCGACCTGAAGCGCAGAGTTCAGAATAACGCTGACTGCGAGATCGGCCTTGCCCTGAGCCGCGAGCCGAATGCCGACGACGTTTTCGACGGCGTTGCCGGCGATGGCGACGATCACGAGGCCGGAAAAAGCTTCGCTGACGCCCAGCGTTTCGATCGCTGGACCGAGCGCGTCGACGAACCAGTCGGATACGAAGGCGGCGGCGCCGCCGCAAGCCGCGAGAACGCCGATCGCGGCGCCGAGCGACCATGCATGCACGCGCGCATGGGTCTCGGCCGGCAGCGCGCGCTGCCCCTGGCTGAGCATCGCATGGGTGAGCACGACAAAAACGAAAAGCAGCACGACTGCGCAGACGATGGCGAGCTCCTGCTCATGGGCGCCGCTCGGCAGATGCAGCTCCTGTGCGAGCGTCGGCAGCACCAGCGCCGACACCGCCAATAGAAGCAGCGTCGCGATCATTCGCGGGGTCTGACTTTCGAAGTGAAGAACGCCGAGGCGCCAACCGCCGCTGATAAAAGCGAGGCCCAGGACAAGAAGCGCATTCGACAGAATGGAGCCGATCAGCGAAGCCTGCACGACGGTCAGCAGCCCGGCCCGGAGCGCGAAGATGCAGACGAATAGTTCGGGAAGATTGCCGACCGCCGACTGAACGATGCCCGTCGCCGCCGGCGAGAGGTGATTGCCAAGCTGATCGGTGGCTTCGCCAATCACATGGGCGACGATCGCCAGGGCCAAAGCCGAGGCGATGAAATTTACAATGGGACCGGCTTGCGCAAAATGCAGCGCCGCGGCGACGCCCACAAGTCCGGCCGCTGGAGCCATCGTCGCGAGGACTTTCCGGTTGGCGGCTGCGCTCATTTGCTTTTCCTTTATTGGGCGACGTGCGCCACAGTCGATCGACGCCTGGCGCGGGCGCCGAGGGTGGATGCGATTTGAATGAATGCAAAGACGCGCCGGACCGGTCAATCCGTCTTTCGCGGCTCTCGACCCAGACGCTTCTCCAAGTCGACGATGCGTCTTGTGGTCTGCAAAACCGTGTCGGGATTGAGGCTGATCGAATCGATTCCCAAGCGCACGAGGAATTCAGCGATCTCCGGATAATCGGAGGGCGCCTGGCCGCATATGCCGCAGTGCCGCCCGTTACGCTTGGCCCCTTCGACCGCCAAACGAATGATCTCCTTCACGCCCTCGTCGCGCTCGTCGAAGTCGAAGGCGACGATTTCGGAGTCGCGATCGACGCCGAGCGTCAGTTGCGTCAGATCGTTTGAGCCGATCGAAAAACCATCGAAATGTTTGGAGAATTGATCGATAAGCATGACATTGTTTGGAATTTCGCACATGACGTAAATCTCGAGCCCGTTCTTGCCGCGTTCGAGACCGAGTTCGCGCATCAGCGCAATGACCTTCTCCGCTTCTTCAATCCGGCGGCAGAAGGGAATCATCAGCTTGATGTTGGTCAGACCCATCTCGTCGCGCACGCGGGTCATCGCGGCGCATTCGAGCGCAAAACCTTCCCGGTAAGCAGGGTGCGCATAGCGCGACGCGCCGCGAAAGCCAATCATCGGATTGGCTTCCTGCATTTCGAAAACCTCTCCGCCGAGCAATGAGGCGTATTCATTGCTCTTGAAGTCGGACATGCGCACGACGACAGGCTTTGGATAAAACGCCGCTGCGATCGTGCCGACGCCTTCGGACAGGCGCTTCACGAAGAATTCGCTGGGGCTCGCATAATTTGCGGTCAGCCTCGCAATTTCGGCGCGCTCCCGGGCTCCGAGCCGTTCCGGGTGAACGAGCGCCATGGGATGCGCCTTGATCGAGTCCGCAATGATGAACTCCATGCGCGCGAGGCCGACGCCGTCGTTCGGCAACGCCGCAAGGCCGAAGGCGATATCGGGATTGCCGACGTTCATCATCACATGCGTGGCGGGTGTCGTCAGAGTTGAAAGATCGACGCGCTCCACCTCGAACGCGATGGGCCCTTCGTAGACCTTTCCGACGTCGCCCTCGGCGCAGCTCACCGAGATCATGTCGCCGGTGCGAATGAGTCGCGTCGCCGCATCCGTGCCGACGATTGCCGGAATGCCAAGTTCGCGCGCGACGATGGCCGCATGGCACGTGCGACCGCCGCGGTTCGTCACGATGGCGGCGGCCGATTTCATCACCGTGCCCCAGTCGGGCGACGTCGTATCGGCGACGAGGATCTCGCCGGGAACGAATGTTGAAAGCTCGCTGGCGCGCTCGATCACGCGCGCCTTGCCGCTGGCGATCTTTGCGCCGACCGCACGTCCTTCGACTTTCACGGCGCCGTGCTTCGTCACCTTGTAGATTTCAGCGATGTTTCGGTCGCGGCGGGACGCGACGGTTTCCGGGCGGGCTTGAACGATGTAGAGCTGGCCGTCGAGACCATCCTTGGCCCATTCGATGTCCATGGGGCGGCGCGCGCCGGCTTTGGCGCTATAGTGGTTCTCGATCTCAATCGCCTGGCCGGCGAGCGTCAGCGCCTCTTCGTCGCAGATGCAGAATTTCTCTCTTTCCTTGGCGTCGGTGGGGATGTTGCGCGTCGTCGTCCGACCCCGGTCCGAAAAGACCATCCTGATTTTTTTCGCCCCGAGCGCGCGCTTCAAAATAGCGCGCTTGCCCTGCCTATAGGTGGGCTTGAAGACGTAGAATTCGTCCGGGTCGACGGCGCCTTGCACCACGTTTTCGCCGAGGCCGTAGGCGCCGGTGATGAAGACAACGTCCTCGAATCCGCTTTCCGTGTCGATCGTGAAGACGACGCCTGACGCCGCCAAATCCGAGCGCACCATTTTCATCACGCCGACGGAGTTGAACACTTTGAAGTGATCGAATCCGTTGTCGATGCGATAGCGGATGGCGCGGTCGGTGAACAGGCTCGCAAAGCAATGACGGATAGCGTCGAGAACGGCGGCGGGGCCGCGCACATTGAGATAGGTGTCATGTTGTCCGGCGAAACTTGCGCTCGGCAAATCTTCCGCCGTCGCCGACGAGCGCACGGCGACCGTCAAATCGGGTCCGTATTCGTCGGTGAGGCGGGCGAGGGCGCTGCGAATTTCGGCTTCGACATCCGGGGGCGTCTGCGCGCCATAAACGATGTCGCGGGCGCGCGCGGCGCGCTTGGCGAGATCATCGACGTCAGACGGGTTCAATCCGTCGAGCGCCTCTTTAAGCGCGGTCCAGACGCCCGCTTCATCGAGCGTATAGCGATAGGCTTCGGCGGTGACGGCGAACCCATTGGGCACCAGGATGTTTTTCGCCGTCAGCTCCCGGTACATTTCGCCAAGCGAGGCGTTCTTGCCGCCCACCAGCGGCACGTCGGCGATGCCCACCTCATTGAAAAAACGAATAAATTTCCCGAAGGCCGAATGCGCCGGCTTTTTCTCTGTGGAAATGGTGGAGTCGGCCATTTTATTCATGACGAGCTCTTTTTGGTAAGGGAGCGAGCGTGAGGTCCCCGGGCTATTGCGCCATAATTATTACAGCTTAGCGGTGATATTGAGCGCTTACACAGAATTTGTGTGAACAAGGCACGTTTTCAGTCGCATCGGCGCTCTTTGTAGCTTAAGCATTGGCCCCTGGAGGCCGATCTGTCCTAGGAAAAACGCTTACCCCGCTGGTTATGGTTAAAACTTGACCTAATGGTCGAGATTTGGCCGGATTCTTGACCATAATAGGAATCTGATTGGACGGCTGGCCCAACTCAGTTCGTGCGATGGCGGGAGGCGCAAATGGATTCGCTGGATCTGGATCAGGTGATGGACGAAATTATCCCGAGAGGGGACAACAGGCCGCTGGCGCCGCCAGCGCCGAACTTTCCTGTCCGTCAGCGGCCGCGCGCCACTGACGACGCTACGGCGGCGCTGGACCTCGTGTCCCAGGCCGCCGCGGCGATCAAGGAACTCGAAAAGCAGTCCGCTCAGGCGGTGGCGCGCGCGCATAGCGCCGCCAATGCGGTGAGAGAGAAGCTGGAGCGCGCGGAAGACCGCGGCGATCGCGCCGAAGCCGCGTTGCGTAAATCGGAGTCGGAAGCCGCCGAACTCTCCGCGGCCCTCATTCAGACGCGGAAAGATCTCGAGGGGGTGCAGTCGCAGCTCGCGGCGCGGCAGGCCGAACTGGCGGCGATGGAGCAGCGGGCGGTCGCGGCGGAGAAGCGCGCCAGCGAGGCCGACGCCTCCGTTCAAAGGATCGTCGATGCAATTCGGACGCAGCTTCCGGTTAAGGTCGCCGAACAAGCGAAGCCTGCGGCCTAGAGCCCAGAACGTGGACGCCAGAGGGTCGCGAGCGGCGTGGTCTGATGCGGCCCGACTAGTGTGCGCGCGTAGACCGGCGCGAGATGCTCCGCGCCTTTGGCGCAGCCCCAGCGCGGCTGCGTTGACATGCTCAGGCGCGGGCGACGTCATCGCAGCGTCTGGCAGGGCGCGATGAAGAAAGCTGCAAGGCTGGACCACACCACGCCGGCGCTCGACAGCAGCATCAGTAGCAACGTCGCATACATTTGAAATTCCGCTGACGCGGCCGAGTCGCCGCCGCTCTCGACAACATAGCGACGCCAGCGGCGCGCCGCGCGCGCGAGGAATGCAAGAAGCGCAAGTGCTGCGCCGCCCGCCACGATCACACTCGCCCGTATGACTTGCGGCTCGCTGGACCAGCCGAGCACGCACATCAGCGTATGCCCGCCATAGACAAAAAGAAAATGCAGGCCCCAGACGATGGGACCGGCGAGTAGAAAGGCGATAATCGTCGTCAGAGACCAGCGAGGATGCTCAGCCTTGCTTGCACGCGACATCGTCTACTCCAGCATTCGCGGAAAGCCATAAATGAGCAAAATTCCAAGGAGCCCTTGCGCGGCTGTGTAGTAAGCCAGCAGCGTAACGCTTTCGAATGATACGCGCCGCTGCGCATCGAGTTTCCCCGTGAAGAGACGCGCCAAGGCGAATCCGGTCATCAGCGCGACAGTCGCCACGAGCTGACCTGTCAAGACAATCTCCAAATACACCATGGCGCCGTAGGAGTTTTCCCCCGGCCGCAGGCCGGATCGCCACTGCCCATAGCCCCCGATCCCGACGCCGGCGACGAGACACAGCGCGCCGGCGAGCATCAGGAGCGCCGCCGCTAGGCTGATCGAACCGGGCTTTGGAAGCGCACGGTCGGCCATCCTGAACGCAAGAATGCTGAGAAGCATCAGCGACGCGCCGCTCGCCGCCCAGCGCAGCTCCGGAAGCGGCGACGCGCCAACGACGGGCCAGACTTGCGGGCTGACGGTCCAAAGATAGAGGTAGGAGAAGATGAAGGTGATGTAGAGCGAGGCGGCGACGAGGATCAGCACGATCATCGCCCACCAGGCATGCGAAGAGGGTCCGGACATATAGGTGGGCAGACTGATCCCGCCGCCGATCTCGACGCGTCCGCGCGGCGGCGGGTCGAGCTGCCAGCACCAGACGAGCGTGGCGAAGATGGCCAATGCGCCGCAGACAAGCGCGATCGCAACGGCCTTTACCGTCAGCAACAGAAAGAAGGCGGCCGTGAAGACCGCGGAGAACATGTGCGCCCAGCCCGGTCCCGGCATTTCCAGGAGATATTCCGGTCGGGCCTCAATGGGCGAGGTGACGATCGTCTCGCGCCGTCCGGTTGCGGCGTTCGGCAGATAATAGGCCCCCGCCACGACGTCTTCGGCGAGATTGGGCTGATCCCATAGAGGGTAGCGACTCGTCACGATCGGAACGCTGCGCATCGAATAGAGATCGCTCGGCAGCCACTCCAGCGTTCCGGCGTCCCAGGGATTGGTCTGCGTTCTCTGCGTCTCCCAGTCGCGTCGGAAGCGCACGAAAATATCCACGACGAACACCAGCACGCCGAGCGCGAGAATGAACGCTCCGATCGTCGATATCATATTGAGCGTGTCCCAGCCCATGGCGCGGGGGTAGGTCCAAACGCGCCGCGGCATTCCGAGCAGGCCGGAGACGTGCATGGGGAAAAAGGCGACGTTGAAGCCCAGGAACATCAGCCAGAACACATAGCGCCCAAGGCGCTCCGAAAGCCGGTTCCGGCTGATCATCGGATCCCAGTAATAGAAGGTCGCAAAGAGCGGAAACACCATGCCGCCGACGAGCACGTAATGAAAATGCGCGACGACGAAGTAACTGTCATGCGCCTGAAGATCGAAAGGGACGATCGCAACCATCACGCCGGTCAGGCCGCCGATGGCGAAGATGAAAAGAAATCCGAGGATGAACAGCGACGGCGTGGTGAGCCTGAATCGATCGGTCGCCGACGCGATCGTCGCGATCCAAGAGAAGACCTGAATGCCGGACGGCACGGCGACCGCCATGCTCGCGGCCGAAAAGAAACCGAGGCTCAGCGCCGGTATGCCGGTGCTGAACATGTGATGCACCCACAGGCCGAAGCTGAAGAAGCCAGTCGCGATCAGCGCGACGACGATCAACCGGTAGCCGATCAGCGGCCGTTGCGCCATCGTCGGCACGATCATCGAGACGAGACCGGCCGCCGGCAGGAAGATGATGTAGACCTCGGGATGCCCGAAAAACCAGAAGAGGTGCTGCCACAGCACCGGATCGCCGCTCTGGTCCGCATTGAAGAAGGGCCAGCCGAAGGATCGTTCGATCTCGAGCATCATCGTCGCGAGGATCACGGCGGGGAAGGCGAAGACGATCATCGCCGCAAAGACCAGCATCGACCAGCCAAAGAGCGGCATCTTGTCGAGCGTCATCCCCGGCGGCCGCGTGCGCAGCATCCCGACGATGATTTCAATCGCGCCGGCGATCGCCGATATTTCGATGAAACCGATGCCGAGCAGCCAGAAATCGGCGTTATCTCCAGGCGAAAACTTGGTCAGCGTCAGCGGCGGATACATGAACCAGCCGCCGCTCGGCGAAAGGCCGTAGAAAATCGTCGAGAAAAACACGAGGCCGCCGATGACATAGGCCCAGACGGCGAAGGCGCTGAGCCTTGGAAAGGGCAGGTCGCGCGCGGCCAGCATCTGCGGCAGCAGGATGACGCTCAGCGCCTCCATCACAGGCACGGCGAAAAGGAACATCATCGTCGTGCCATGCACGGTAAAAATCTGGTTGTAGAGATCCTGTCCGATGAAATGATTGTCACCGTGTGAAAGTTGGACGCGCATGATCAGCGCCAGCACGCCCGCGAGCAGAAAGAACAGAAAGGCCGCGCCGATATAGATGACGCCAACGAGACTGTTGTTGATTTCGCTGATCTTGCGCCACCCTGGCGGATAGGCCCAGACGCGCTCAAGCTCTTCAAGTTCGCCTGGCGGCCGCGGCGTTTCGTTTGGAAGGCGCTTTTGGTCGCTTTGGCGTTCAGGCATCGAGGCGCGCTCTAGGCGCCGTCCGGACGATCGGACCGCGCGCGCAAGCGATCGTCCTCCAAAGCAAGCAGCCACCGGGATGCGATCCAAACGCCGGAGAGCACATAGCTTGCCGGGCAGGCGGCCAGCATCAGCAAACCGGCAAGGCGTTGATCCGCCAGCATTGTCTCCAACGTCGTCGCCGAGCCTGCGATGCGCGTGTCGAGAACGCGCGGCGCGAACATAAGAAGCACGCCGAGGAGGCAGGCGAGCTTGCCGGTGATCGCCAGAGCGGCGACGCCGCGCCAGCGCGCGACTCCCGTATCGCCGAGAATCGCGAGCCAAAAAAGCAACGCCGCCACGAGCAATGAGGCGTGCATCGAAAGATGCGCAGTCGGATGCCGCTCGACATATGCCGCCGCTCCTGGCGCATGCCATGCGTAGAGCAGCGCAATCTGTGCCGCAGTAATCGCCGCCAGCGTGTATCCCTTTGCAAGGACCGGAGCCGACGCAAACCTTGTCCACAGCACAGCCAGAAAGGGCGCGAGCGCGCTCATCAGCAAAATATGCGTCGCCATGTGAGACGCGCGAGGTCCGAGGCCTGGCCCAGCGTAAGCGAGGAGTCCGACCGCGCAGACGACAACTCCCGCGACGAATATCTTCGACCACGGCTCCCAGGCGGATGGGGCGCCGATAGCGCCGTTCGCCGCTGATGCGATCGTGACGTTCGCTCTGCTCATCGCCTTCGTTGATGCGAGTTGCGAATAGAGACCATATTGGCCAGCGCTCTGGTCAATCCAGAGCTTGCGGCTATTGAAACGTCTACTTCGTCGCCTAGTGTAAACCGCATAGAGCAAGCGGCGCCGACGTGGACAAATTTCAAATACTTCCCCATCTCGCGGCGCTTGCTGGCGCCTATGCGCTCGCTTTGCCGATCGGCTGGGATCGAGAGCGACAGGACCGCAGCGCAGGGCTTCGCACCTTTCCCCTCGTCGCTCTTGCCGCCTGCGGATTTGTCCAGGCGGCTGAGCAATACATGGCGAATTCGCCCGACGGCCTGGCGAGAATCATCGAGGGGATCATTACCGGAATCGGTTTCATCGGCGGCGGCGCCATTCTCAAGCAAGGCGCGTCGGTCAAAGGAACGGCGACCGCGGCGAGCCTGTGGGCGACAGGCGCTATTGGAGCCGCAGTCGGTCTCGGGAGCTATGACGTTGCAGTGGCAATCGCGGTTTTCACCTTTCTGACGCTCAAGGTGATCACGCCGATCGAGAACACTGTTCTCGTCGATGAAACTTCGCGCGGCAAGGAAGGTGAGAGTTCGTAGCCGGCTCAGCTGCGCCGATAAAAGCGCAGACGCGAGGCGAGGCGAATGCACGCCGCTCCGCCTGATGATGCGCGGCTGATCCGCCCTCGACGTTGAAGGCGCCCTCAGGCGACGAGGCAGGCGTTGTTATGAAGGTGGCCAAGCACGCGGTCGACGTGCTCGGCGGCGCAGAGCGCGATGTCCGCCGGCTCGACCACTGGCTGACCGGCGCGCTGGAAGGTCACGCGGCCGGCATCCGCCGCGGCGATCGTCGCGGCGATCAGGGCGTTGCGGTCGGCGCCGCCGTCGAGCAGCGGCGTCACCACTTGGGCGACGATATCCAGCCGAATCGGCTCGTGGCGCAGATTAGCCGAGTGCAGAACGCCCGCTGCCGCGTCGGCCCGCAGCATGGGGCAGGCGACGGGCTTCGCCGAAAGCGCGCGGGCGATCCGCAGCGATTCCGTTGAGGCGGTCAAGAGACCGACAAGCGCCATGCGCAACAGCGCGTCGGCGATTCTGGATCGCATCGCCGCGTCGACGGAGGCGCCGCGCACCTCCATCGCAGCGACGAGCTCGTCGATCGAGCTCGAATCCGGCAGGCGCGCGACAAGCGCGTCCATGGCCTTCCGCACGCCAGGATCCTGTGTGGAAAACCAGGCGCCGGAGCCGTCGGCGAAAAAGGCGTTGCCGTCCTCTTCGCGCGAAAAGCCGAAGTCCGTCCGCGCCAGAAAGTGTAGATCTTGGAGCACATCGGGCGTCACTGTGCGGACGCACCTGCCTTCCCGCTCCTTATGGATGAGCAGGGTTTGGCGGAAGGTCCGGCCGGTGAAAATGTCCATATGCTGCTCAAGCGACACCTGATTGTCGCCCGCGAGCGCGCGCAGCAAGGGCGCTGCGGCCGGATTCATATTTTCGGGCATCATCGTCGAAAGGCTCGCCTCGCCGAGATAGGCCAATCCGCGGCCCCCGGCGCTCGCCATGAACTCGGAGAAACTGCACGGCTCGTTGCAGTCTTCGAGAAATTCGTGGCCGATGTACGAGTCGTCCGCCATACGCAAATTGCCGGCTTCGGCGCGGAAAATACTGCCCCAGGTTGTCTCCGCCGGCGTGTTCTGCTCCAGAAAGGACAGCATTTCGCGGGCGCGGGCGACGCGCTCGCGCAGCGAGCCATGCGGCCCGACGTGCAGCCCCAGCGCGTCGCGCAAGGTCTGCCGCAGCCGCCATCCGGGCTGAACATTGTAGCTGATGAAGGCGACGCCGTGCGGCGCGAGATTTTCGCGCGCGATCCGCAGAATCGCGTCGCGCACCTGCTCGGGCACCCAGCTGTAGACGCCGTGACAGATAATATAGTCGAAGCCGCCGTCCTTGGACCGAAGGTCGGTCAGGCTCTGGCGGCGAAGATTGATATTTGAGAGCGCCAGCGCGGCGATTCGCTGCTGGCCCTCCTCGATTTGTCGCTGGGAAAGGTCGACGCCGAGAAAATAGGCGTCGGGGTGACGGGCCGCGAGCGGAATGAGATTGCCGCCGGCCGCGCATCCAAGCTCCAAAACGCGGGCGCGAGAGAGATCGGGGGCCGTCAGCTTGAAGATGCGGGCGACCGCGCCGAGCCGCGCCGGATGCGTCTGCGGAAACGGATGCGAGACATAAGGAAGATCGTCATAGGAGGCGGCGTTACGCGCAATCGCCGCCTGCACGGCCGTCCCGAAGTGAGTCGTCATAAGCAAGTTTCCGGAGCGTAAAGGGAGTTTCATTCTCCCTTTCGGCCGGCGGATTTGCAAATGACGCGCGGCGATTCCCGCAAAACTGCAAGAGAATCACGCACCTATCTCTCGTTGTAGTCCGATATTTCCCAAGTGGTGGATGCGGCGGTTTGAGGCGCGCCCGGCGCTCAATTGAGGCGCGCATGATCAGAATCCAAATAGATGAGTTACTTCAAGTATTTGACGTATTTTCAGTCACTTCCGCACTGTTTCCTATTTATCACAGCGGCCGGAAATGTGGCCAAACCGAGCGCAAAAGGCGTCGTTCGTCGTTGACTGTGCATGCCCGTATAAATTGTAAACATCACGATCGTTCATCCCGCGGCTTGGCAAATTCGCGGTTCGGTGCTCATCGCAGACTAGGAACTGGGGGAACTGTTCGTGACCAAACTTTCTCGGAAACTCAGCACGTCGAAAAATGGCGCCATCGCGATTCGTCGCGCGCTCATGAGCGGCTCGGCCGCTGTAGCGATGGGCGCGGCCTTTGCGCCGACTTCGGCGAGCGCCGCGGTCTGCACCGGCTCGGGTGGAGGGACTGCAGGCAACACCGGGCCCCTTTCATTCGCTTGCGGATTTGGCCTCAGCACCAACCCGGGGATCGCAAATCTTCTCAATGTCGGCGTAAACTTTGGAATTGCGAATTCCGTTGTCGGTACCGGCTCTACGGCGGCCGGAAACCTTAATAACGTAAATGGAAATTTCTCCACCGGAGTTGGTTTTACGAATCTTGTAACTGGAAACGGTTCCACCGGGGTTGGTGCTCTTAACGTTGTGACTGGAGATGCTTCCACTGGGATTGGTGCTCTTAATGTTGTAACTGGAGATAATTCCACTGGGGTGGGTTTCACAAATATTGTGACTGGAAACGACTCGACCTCTGTCGGCTCGCTCAATGGCGTTGTTGGAAACAACTCGAGCGCGTTCGGCACCTTGAACGGCATCCTGGGGAATGACTCCACAGCCGTCGGCTCGAAAAATATTGTGACCGGAGACAAGTCCACCTCGGTCGGCTCCACCAACGCCGTCATTGGCGACAACTCCAGCGCCTTCGGCACGGTCAACGGCGTTTTTGGAGATAATTCCGCGGCCATCGGCGCTTTCAACGTTGTGGGCGGTGACGGTTCGCACGCGATCGGCACGCTCAACGGCGTTCTCGGCGATGGCTCGAATGCCATCGGCACGATCAACGGCGTGATTGGCGATGGCTCGAACGCGGTCGGGACGATCAACGGCGTGATTGGCGATGGCTCCAACGCCTTCGGCACGATCAACGGCGTCATTGGCGACGGCTCCACCGCGACCGGCTCCAAGAACCTTGTGATCGGCGACAAGTCCACCAGCACCGGCAACACCAACGCCGTCATCGGCGACGGCTCCACCGCGGATGGCTCCAAGAACCTCGTCGTCGGCGACAAGTCCACGAGCGTCGGCAACACCAACGCGGTCATTGGCGACAATTCCAGCGCCTTCGGCACGGTCAACGGAGTCGTTGGCGACAACTCCGCAGCCATGGGCGCCTTCAACGGCGTGATTGGCGACGGCTCGCACGCCGTCGGCACGCTTAACGGCGTGATCGGCGACGGCTCGAACGCGGTCGGCACGATCAACGGCGTGATCGGCGACGGTTCGAATGCGGTCGGCACGGTCAACGGCGTGATCGGTAGTGGCTCGAACGCTTTGGGAACGATCAACGGCGTCATTGGCGACAAATCCACCGCGGTCGGCAATAACAACCTCGTGGTCGCCGACACCGCGCAGGCTTTCGGCTCTGGCAACCTGGTCACCGGCGACAGCGCCACCGCCGTCGGCACGGGCAACGCTGCGTTGGGCGACGATTCCTTCGCCGCGGGCTCGGGTTCGAAGGCGATCGGAACGAATGCGGTCGCGATCGGCAACAACGCGCAGGCGGGCGCCAATGGCGCCAACGCCATCGCGATCGGCACGAATGCGAAAGCCACCGACTCGGTCGCGATCGGTCTCAATACGACCGCGTCGAACGGCGGCACGGCCGTGGGCGACTTCTCGACTGCCACGGGCATCGCCTCAAACGCCTATGGCTTCGGCTCCAAATCGACGGGCCTCGGCTCCTCCGCGACCGGCGCGTTCTCGAACGCGAGCAAGGCTGGCGCCACGGCGTCCGGCGCGTTCTCGAACGCGAGCGGCGTCGGCTCGACGGCGAATGGCGCGTTCTCGAACGCCAGCGGCGTGGCTTCCACGGCCATGGGCGTCGGCGCCAACGCCTCGGGCTTCGGCTCAACGGCGCTCGGCGCCGGCTCCTCGGCGGCATTCGCCGGCTCGACCGCTCTCGGCGCCGGCGCAGTCACCACCGCTCCGAACCAGATCATGCTCGGGACGGCGGCCAACACCTACCAAGCGCCGGGCATCACGTCTGCCGCGAGCCTAGCTTCGCAGGTTGGCGTGACGAAGTTCACCACCACGGACGCCCAGGGTCATCTCGCGACTTCGGCCTTCGGTCCGCAGGACATCCAAGCTCTCCAGGCCGGCGTCCTTGGCCTGTCGCAGAGCGTGTATGACCTCGGAAGATCGGTGCAACGCGGTTACGAGGGCACGGCTGTCGCCGTCGCGCTCGGCGGCGCCAGCTACCTGCCGGACAACAAGTTTTTCTCGGTCACCGGCAACTTCGGCACCTTCCGTGGTCAGTACGGCCTTGCCGCTCAGGCGCAATTGCGCTTGAACGAATGGGCGGTGGTCAATGCCGGCATCGGCGCGGGCCTCAAATACGGCGGCGTCGCCGGCCGTGCGGGCGTGACCCTGGCTTGGTGATCCATGATCGTGAAGGTCAAGACAATACTGCTCGCGGCCCTTGTGGCCGCGAGTATTTTTCCGACGATGGCTTCGGCGCAGTCGCCTAAGCCTGGGGCGTCGAGGCCGGCGCAGGCGCCAAGGCCCGCTGATATCGACAAGAACGGGGTTCTGATTCTCGTCCGCTCGACTCTGCTTGCGCTCGACCAGGCCAACAAAACCGGCAATTATACGGTGCTGCGCGACCTTGGAGCCCCGGGCTTCCAGACGAACACGGCCGCCCGGCTCGCGGAAATCTTCGCCTATCAGCGCAACCAACATCTCGACCTGTCAGGCGTCGCCGTCCTGGAGCCGCAGCTCAGCATGCTGCCGCAAATAGAGTCGACGGGCATGATGCACATGTCAGGGTTTTTCCCGTCCGTGCCGACGCAGATCCGTTTCGAACTGCTCTATGCGCCGGTCCAGGGCCAGTGGAAGCTGTTCGGCCTCTCGGTTTCGCTGGGGTCGTCGGCGCCGGTGGCGCCAAGCGACGCGCCGGCCCCGAGCGCCGCGGCACAGCCAAGAGGCGGGACGGGACTTCGCCCGTCCGGGCCAAAGCAGCCCTGACGGCGTTCGGGTCGGGGCGCCGGTAAAGCGCCGGGACGGTTCGCCGTCCCGGCTTTTCGCTGAGCTTAGTTTGGCCAGCAGCGGCGGCCATAGGGGCCGAGATGGAAGCCGGGCGGGCAGGGCCGTCCGAAGCGATAGCCGCCCCATTGTCCGCCCCACCGACAGCCGCCATAGGGACCGCGATGGCCGTAAGGGCCGCAACCGCCATAAACTTGCACGATCGGCGCGCCCGCCGACTCAGTCGGCGCGAGCGGCATGGCGGCGTGGGCCGGCGCGGCCAAAGCGGCCCCGAAAACCAGCGCGAGACCCGTCCTCAATTTCATCTCCAATCTCCTCCGTAAACCGGTCCAATCGCGCGGCTGGCGCGCCGCGCCCCCGGAATATCGGCGCCTGAACGGAAACTTGGCAATTGCAATTTGCGATCTAGGTTAGTGCTGGGCGTGGCTATGTTCATATAATGTTCTTGCGTGGAGATCGCGCGACCGTTAAGCTGCCGAAGATAATTGCGGAAAGAATTTTCTCGGGAGCGCGCGATGGCGGTGAGGGTGGCGACGGTCGCGTTCGAAGGCGTCGAGGCCCGTCCCGTCGACGTCCAAGTTCAGATTTCGAGCGGCGCGGTCGTCTTCAACGTCGTCGGCCTGGCCGACAAGGCCGTCGCCGAGTCGCGCGAGCGGGTGCGCGCGGCGCTGATCGCTTCCGGCCTGGCGCTGCCGGCGAAAAGAATCACCGTCAATCTCGCCCCTGCCGACATGCCCAAAGAGGGAAGCCACTATGACGTGCCAATCGCGCTTGGCGTGATGGCGGCCATTGGGGCCATTCCCTCCGACGCGCTCGAGGGATTCGTCGTGCTTGGCGAACTTGCGCTCGATGGGACGCTGACGCCGACGGCGGGCGTCCTGCCGGCGGCGGTGGCCGCCAACGCGCGGGGATTGGGATTGATCTGTCCGAGCGAATGCGGGCCGGAAGCGGCCTGGGCGTCGAGCGATATGGAGGTGATTGCGCCGCGCTCGCTCATCCAGCTCGTCAATCACGTCAAGGGCGCGCAGGTTCTGGCCCGGCCTCAGCCGGCGGTGCGCCGGCTCGCCGCCGATCAGCCCGACCTTTCCGACATCAAGGGACAGGAGAGCGCCAAGCGCGCGCTCGAAATCGCCGCCGCCGGCGGCCACAACCTTTTGATGAGCGGCCCGCCGGGGGCGGGGAAATCGATGCTCGCCGCGCGGCTGCCGTCGATCCTGCCGCCGCTGACCCCGCGGGAATTGCTCGAAGTCTCGATGGTTCATTCGGTGGCGGGGCAGATTGCCGGCGGCGAATTGACCGACCGGCGGCCCTTTCGCGCGCCCCACCATTCCGCCTCGATGCCGGCGCTGGTCGGCGGCGGCTCCCATGCAAAGCCTGGCGAGATTTCGCTCGCCCACAACGGGGTCCTTTTTCTGGACGAATTGCCGGAGTTTCAACCGCAAGTGCTGGACAGCCTGCGTCAGCCGCTCGAGACGGGCGAGGTGGCGGTGTCGCGCGCCAATCATCGCGCCGTCTACCCGGCGCGCTTTCAGCTTGTCGCGGCGATGAATCCTTGCCGTTGCGGTCACGCGATGGATCCGGGCTACGCCTGCAAGCGCCAACCCAATGAACGCTGCGTCGCGCAATATCAGGCGCGGCTTTCGGGGCCGCTGCTCGACCGTTTCGATGTGCAGATCGAGGTGCCGGCGGTGACCGCCGCCGATCTCGTGTTGCCGCCGCCGAGCGAAGGTTCGCGGCAGGTCACGGCGCGCGTCGCGCGGGCCCGAGAGATTCAGCGCGCACGCTACGATGCGCTCTCGCTGCCAAGGGTCGCCGCCAACGCCGCCGCGCCGGCGGCGGTCATCGAGCGCGCGGCGCGTCTTGACGCCGCCGGCACGGCGCTGATTCGGGACGCTTCCGAGCGCTTCGGCCTCACCGCCAGAGGGTTTCACAGGGTCTTGAAGCTCGCGCGCACGATCGCCGATCTCGACGGCGCTGAATCCGTCGGCCGACCGCATCTTGCTGAAGCGCTTTCCTATCGCGCAGGACTTGCGTCGGGGCGCCTTGCGGCCTGATATGGGCGCATGTCCTTAAACCATATTGTGATTTTGCTCGCGGCGCAGCTCGCCATTCTGCTGCTGGCGGCGTCCATTTTCATTGCTCTGCGCAGGCGCGGCCGCCACCAGGTCGAGGCCGAGTTCGAATCGCTGCGCGATGAAATCTGGGAGCTGCGCGCCGCCGCCGTGGCGCGCGACAAAGCGGAAGCCGCCAGTCTTGCCAAGTCGCGCTTTCTTGCAGCGGTCAGCCACGAATTTCGCACGCCGCTCAACGGCGTCATGGGGCTGGCGCAGCTTCTCGCGATGACCAAGCTCACCGCCGAACAGGCGAGCTATGTCGAAGCGATCGGCGATTCCAGCCGCTCGCTCTCGCAGCTGATCGACGACATTCTGGATTTCTCCAAGATCGAAGCCGGAAAGTTCGAGCTGCGCCAGGAAACTTTTGCGCTCGCGCCGTTCGTCGAAAGCGTGGTCGAATTGCTGGCGCCGCGCGCGATGGCCAAGGGGCTGGAGCTTGCCAGCGTCATCCTGCCCGACACGCCGCGTGAAATCGTGAGCGATCCGGCGCGTCTGCGGCAGGTGCTCGTCAATCTCATTGGCAATGCGGTGAAATTCACCGAGCGCGGCGGCGTGGGCGTGCGCGTCGCGCGAGACGGCGCGCGCCTGCGCTTCGAGGTGCGCGACTCCGGGCCGGGCGTGCCCGAGGCGGCGCGCGAGGCGATCTTCGAGGAATTCGAGCAGGCCGATCCTTCCGAGAATCACCCGCAGGCGGGCACAGGGCTCGGCCTCGCCATCTCTCGCCGTCTCGTCGCCAGGATGGGCGGCGCGCTGGCGCTCGTCAATTCATCGGACATGGGCGCCGTTTTCGCCTTTACGCTTCCTGCGCCGCCGTTCAGCGAAGACAGCGCGCCGGCGCCGCTTTCCGGGCTTAAGGCGCTGATCGTTGCGCAAAGCATCTTTGAAGCGCCCTATCTCGCCGAGAGCTTGCGGTTCGCCGGAGCCGAAGCGGAGATCGTCGCGGCCAAGGATGCGACGTCCGCGCTGCACAGGCGGGGCGAAAAACCCTTCGACGCCGTTATCGTCGACTGCGCGCTGGGCCCGCACATGACCGCGCAGTTGGCGAAAGTCGCTCGCGACGCGCAGGCGGGACGACTGTTTCTGCTCTTCTCGCCAATCGAACGGCGCGCCTTTGGCGAAGACGCCTTGTGCGACTTCGACGGCTGGCTCGTGAAGCCGGTGCGGATCGCGTCGCTGATCGCTCGTCTGTCGCCAGAGCGCGCCAAGGCGCCGGCGCCTGACGACGGCACGCCGCTGCAGGCGCTCGCCGGGGTGAACGCGCTGATCGCGGAAGACAATGAGATCAACGCGCTCATCCTCACGCGTCACCTTGCGAAGCTTGGCGCGACAGTGACTCGGGCGGAAAGCGGCGCGCTTGCGCTCGCGCGCGCCCGCGAAGCGATCGAGGGCGTGGGCGCGCCCTATGACGTGATCGTCATGGATCTTTTCATGCCGGATTTCGATGGACGCGAGGCGAGCCTCCGCATTCGTGAGGCGGAGGCGCGGGCAGGCGCGCCGCGCACGCCCATATTGGTGCTGACGGCCAGCGCGCGCGAAGAAGACGAGCGCGCCGCCCGCGCCGCCGGAGTCGACGCGTTTCTCACCAAGCCGGTGGAGTTCGCTTCGCTCGCGGCGACGATCGAAGAGCTGAGATTGGCGCCGCGTCGCAGCAGCGCTTCCTCTTAGAGCGGGCTGCGAAAAAGTTGACAGGCTTTTTCGCTGAGAACCTGCTCCAACATTTGATTGTGAGCGATTCCCTCCCGATCACATGATTCCATGTGATCGGGAGGGTTCTAGGCGCCTTGCGGCGCGATGGCGCCGAACCGTCCCGATTGATAGTCGGCGAAGGCCTGCCGCAATTCATCCTGCGTATTCATCACGAATGGGCCTTGTTGCGCCACGGGCTCGTCGATCGGCTCGCCGCTCATGAGGATCAGCTTCACGTCATTGTTGGCTTCGAAGGCGATGTCGCCGCCTTCCGCCTCGAATACGACGACATCGGTCGCGCGCGCGATCTTCTCGCCATTGACTTCGACCGTTCCTTCGAGAACCGCCGCAAGCGCCGTATGGCCTTCGGTAAGCGTGAACCGGGCGCGCTTTCCCGCGTCGATCCGCACGTCCCAAAGATCGATCGGCGTCGCCGTTTGCGCCGGTCCGCGATGGCCGTCGAATTCGCCGGCGATGACGCGAACAAGCCCGGCGTCATCCGGCAGGTCGACGCGCGGAATGTCCTTGTCGAGGAGGGTCTGGTAGCGCGGCGGGCTCAACTTCTCGCGCGCCGGCAAATTGACCCAGAGCTGCACGACCTCGAACCGTCCGCCCGACTTGCCGAAGCTTTCGGAATGATACTCCTCGTGGACGACGCCCGAGGCCGCGCGCATCCATTGCACGTCGCCGGGACCGATAAGTCCGCCGGCGCCGGTCGAGTCGCGATGCGCGAGTTCGCCGTCCAGGACGATCGTCACCGTCTCGAAGCCGCGATGCGGATGGGCGCCGACGCCGCGCCGCTTGGCGGTCGGTGGAAAATCAAACGGTCCCGCGTAGTCGAACAGCAAAAAGGGGCTCACCCGCGCGCCATGTTCGTGATGCGAAAACAGCGAACGCACCGGAAAGCCGTCGCCGACCCAGTGCATGGAGTCCGGGGCGGGGTGAACGCCGACAATTTTTCTCATGAGGAAGCTCCTTGCCGCCTATGTGGGCGGCATTGAGCGAAATGCAAATTGGCGGTTCTTGACGGATGGGACCGCAAAACCCACAAGTCGCCGGACGCGGCGAGGACGTCGCATGGCAAGGACGGTTAGATGGACTGGATCATCCTTTTTATCGGCAGCCTCTGCGAGGTCGGCTGGCTCATCGGGATGAAATATGCCCAAGGGTTCACGCGGCTTTGGCCTTCGGTCATCATGGTTTTTTTTATGGCGGCGAGCGTCGGATGCCTGGGCCTAGCGGTGAAAACGATTCCCGCCGGCACGGCTTACGCCGCATGGACGGGAACAAGCATCGCCGCGGCGACGCTTGTGGGCGTCTATCTCTTTAACGAACCGACGACCTTCCTGCGTTTAGGCTCGATCGGCCTTATTGTTCTGGGCATCATCGGCCTGCGGCTCGGCGGCGTCGACCTGAAATAGAGATTGCCCGGCGCTCCTTGCCAGAAGCGTCGGGCGAACGAAGCGCGATTGAATCAAAAATAGCTCTCGAGCGTTCCGCGCCGCCGCACGTCGAGCGTCGCGCAATGGAACGCGCCGCCGAACGCCGCATAGTGCAGGAAGGGCGCCGGGATCGGCTCGTAGCCCCACTTCTCCATCTGCCGCATCATATTGACGTGATGCGGATCGACGATGACGCGCTTCTCGTCGATCATCAGAATGTTCATGCTGAGCCATTTGCCGCACATCGAGGTGATCGCGAGAATGCGGTCGTTGATCGGATCGGGCTCCGGCGCGACGAGAATGTCCCATTTCTTCAAAATGTCGGGCAGTTCGTCGGGATCGATATATTCGGGATTGATGAGCACGCGGCCCGGCCCCAGCGGCAGGATCGTGGTGTCGATATGCATCGGATTGGGGCAGCGGCTCTTAATCTCGTGAATCCGATAGCCGTCGCCGAGATGGCGGCGCAGCCAGTCGATGCCCATGGCGTTCGTCACATTGGAGCGCGTGACGAAAATATCGCGGCCGCAGCGGAAGAAATCGGCGGCGTCGAACACCGGCTCGAACTCGGTGAGAATGTAGCGGAGCGGCTCGCCCTTCTCGGGCAATTTGAAGTTGGGATCGAACAACTCATCGGTGAGCTGCGGCTTGGGCGCCGACGTCCAGCGCGCGCCGCGCTTAAAATAGTCCTTCAGGATTGGCCGATAGCTGTGCGTCTCGAAATAGCGGCAGGGCCAGGCCATGGGCGTTTCGAGAATCTCGTCGCCGAAGACGAGCATGGAATCGCGCGGGCAGGAATTGCAGAAGCCGCGCGACGACCAATAGGGCGTCGAAAATTTCGCCTTGTGGTTGAAGGGCTCCGGCCGCGTCACCGTGACGCCGAGCGATTCGAGCACCTTGATGAAATTGTCGAGCTCTTCCTGGGCGGGCTCGATCATGAATTTCGGAAAGCGGAAGCCGGCGGCGAGCGATTGGGCGCGCGCGGCCATGCCGGGAATGTTGCAGGTAACGACCGGATGGTCGGAAGGAATCGTCGAGCCTTCGAGGCGGCCGACGATGATCTCTTCCAGTGGATCCCACTCATTGTGGGAATTGACTGGACAGTCCGCGGCAATCGCGGCCCCTATAGATGCATGGATATTCATAATGCGCCCCGGATCGTTTCCAGCGAGTGACATCTAGCGCTTTCCGATTGTTCTTCAATCTTGCGAAAAACGGCGTTATTTCTTGGTTTAACGTCGCGCTGCTTGGTCTTCCTCGCTTTGTTGTCGACTCACGCCTTCTTGGCGATCGGACTATGTCGCCAAGAGGCGGGGCCGTCTACTCCAGGCGTTCCCAAGGCTTGCGTGGACTTGCGTTTCCCCCGGCGTTGGGCAATAAACCCCGCTCTACAGAACCGCCCGGCCAGTGATGGGCTGCCGTGGCGGTTCTTTCGCTCGCGCGAACACGTGTCGTTTGGACCAATTTCCTGCGGCGCAAACAACAGGGCCCAGAGCCCGGGAGAGCAAAATGCCCAAGCTGAAGACGAAATCCGGCGCAAAAAAGCGCTTCAAGATCACCGGCACCGGGAAAGTGGTCTACGCCCAGCAGGGCAAGCGCCACGGGATGATCAAGCGGACCAACAAGCAGATCAGAAATCTGCGCGGCACGAACGTCTTGTTCAAGACTGACGGCGACAACGTCAAGAAATACTTCCTGCCGAACGGCTGATCCGCAGAACCGCACTTTTTCGCAAAGGAGTTCGTCATGGCTCGCGTCAAGCGTGGCGTCACATCGCACGCCAAACATAAGAAGACCCTCAAGGCGGCCAAAGGCTTCTACGGCCGCCGCAAGAATACGATCCGCGCCGCCAAGGCCGCCGTCGACCGCTCGATGCAATATGCGACGCGCGACCGCAAGGCGAAGAAGCGCGTGTTCCGCGCGCTGTGGATCCAGCGGCTCAACGCCGCCGTGCGCGAGCACGGGCTGACGTATTCGCGGTTCATCGACGGGCTCGCCAAGGGCGGGATCGAAGTCGATCGCAAGGTTTTGTCGGATCTCGCCATCCACCAGCCGGAAGCCTTCGCGGCGATCGTGGCGCAGGCAAAGGCGGCATTGCCGCAGGCCGCCTAGAGCGCTTCCCGATCACATGGAATCATGTGATCGATAAGGATCGCTCAGAATCAAAATGTTGGAGCAGGTTCTCATCGAAAAAGTCTGTCAACTTTTTCGGAACCTGCTCTAAGACTTATATCGCAAACGCATTCGAGCCTCCCGCAGCCTGCGGGAGGCTTTTTGTTTTGGAATTTCTTATGCGCGGACTGCCGTGTTGTCGGGCGCTTTTCATCTCGCCCGCCGATGAATTTTGGGGGCGTCCGCCGCCGGCCGATTTGGCTCTTGAGGCATGGGCGCCGTTTGCAATTCGGCTGGGGGCGTTGGAAGCGGCCATCGTGTTGGCCGATCCATGACGAACTGATTGATCGCGCAAATAAACGAACTGAACATGAAGCCTCCATGGCTCATGAGCACATCGTCGTAGGCGCGCATGTTCCAGAACGGGTCGTTAGCGCGCGTGATCGGGAGCAGTCCTGCAAGCCTGAAACCGTGGGTCATCTCGACCGCGGGATGAACGCCGCTGCCGTGAGGATTCGCTGGATCGGGGTCGAGCGGTGGGGCCAGCACCGCGCTCTCCCACTGAGTGCCATTCGTTTGCGCCCTTCGCGCCCGCGTTAGCCAGTCGTGGCTGACAGCGCAGTTTAGTGAGGGATCGGCGGGGATATCCTTGTAATCCGCCTGACTGGGCGGCGCCCAACGGATGCTGCGAATTTCATGCGTCGTGCCGAGCTGGCGGGCCGGCATGCGAAGAGTATCGACGAGATTCACTGACGATCGCGGCGGATCGAGATGGCCGATCGTGCGCGAAGACTCGATATCCGTATTCTGGAAGGGAAGATCGCTGACGAATTCTCCAACCCTTTGCCAAAATCTCAGCGCTCGCTGATCTTGTCGGTTTTCGGAGATGCTGAAGCTTTCGCAGGCTGCGCGTAGATCTCGTGCAACGCCAGCGATCATCGCGCCAAGGGGACGGAGGTCGCCGCGAAAAAGTGGGAAAGCGAGATAGGTTGCGAGGTCGGATTTTATGCCGATTTTCTTTTTTCGATCGATATTCTCCACCGCTTGATCGAGCGCAAACGGCGTTCTCAGCGCCCCGCAGGCGCGCTCGTCGGGGTTCGGCGTCTCATCATGGAAGATGAACTCCCCGGGTTTTTTTGCCTCTAGGAACTGCTTGTATCTCGCGCATATTTCGTCTGGCGAATTCGCATCCCGACCGAGCAAGCGCAGTTTGTCACGCATGGCTATGGCGCAGTCTCCGGGCCGGATCCCTCCTGGAGGCCAGGAATAGGCCGAGGTGACTGAAATCACGACAGGACTCTGATGAGCCGGAAAGAAGCGGTGGCCGGCCATGAGGTCGCCTTCGCCCTCGAAGAAAGCGACTTTCTCCCAGACGGCGCGCTGAACATCAGTCCATTTGGACGCTTCAGCCGCAGGGTTGATGAGAACCACGAGATCGCCGAGCGGGGGATAAAAGTAGGCGTTGGCGCCCGGATGATTACGCACGGCCTTGATCAAATGTTCTTTCAAAGCCGTGGCCAACATGTTGCCGCCGAGACTATGGCCGATCACGATCATCTTGTTTGGATTGTCTCGTTGCTTTGCCTTCGTCCCGGGCTGTTTGTTGAGAACCTGCTCGATTTTTCTCAGCGCCATGAGGGCGTGCGGCGCGATATATTCGCTGACGGGTTTGCGGTCGAACAAGGTCAGCGTCACGACGCCGGAGGCGAGCGAATCGCCCCAGGAATTGATCCAGTTCTTCCAGCATAAAGGCTTTTCGCTGGGTAAAACGCCGTTCGAGCAATGTGAGGCGTCGCCATCTAAGAGCGCGCCCATGGTATTGCCTAGCGCGATAAAGGGAAGATGCAGTCGCGTCTCGTTCAGCCGTGCGCCTCGCCAGCCGACGTACACCGCCGTCACCTCGCGCCCGCAATGCTCGCTTTCGCCAGCGATGCACCGGTCGCGAAGGTATCGCGCGACATGGGCCGCGTAAGCGCGAAGATCGGTGACATTGCCGTCTCCGATCGATGCGTCATGTCGCCAGCCATGAACGAAGACGATTACGTAATTGCTGTGCTTAACGGCATTTCCGAATTCATCGGCGTGGGTGCGCTTTTCAACTGATCTAAGATGCGCGTTGAGCGCCTCAAGCTGTGTGATCGGCTTCCACGAGCTGCGTTCGATATAGCTCACGCGATCAGTCAATTCGTTCATGGTGAACAGCTGATGAGGGTCCTTGATCAGCTCGAACGGCTCGCCATCCTCCTTAAATTCCAGAAAGGCCAGCGTGTAGCCAAGCGCGTTCGATCGATTGTTGTCGTCAGCGTTGCGATCAGGAATCGCGTGACGCTGTATCGCGCACTGAAATTTCGTGTCCCAACGACCTCGATCGTCCTTGAGCGCCGCTTCGTTTTCGGCGTTGCCATAAGCCGCGAGAATATTCCATGCCGGCGAGACGTAGTTCCCGTTTTCGCCGATCCGCATGTTGCAGTCGCGCGAGTCTGGATCAAGGACGCGGTAGGGGTGGTCCTTCGGCGTGGAAATGGCCCAAGCGGTCACGAGAACCATCAGAAAGGCCAAAAGCAAAAGGCGCACGACAGTTATTGCGGCGCGCCAGATGAAACGAACTGCACGACGCAAACCTGCGAGGATCTTGAAGGAAAGCGAACGCAGCGAGGCGGTCGCAGATGCAAGACGGGCGCTCATCAAAGCCCCCTTATGGTCAGGTGACTGCAAACGTCTAAACAATATATGCTTTTCCTCTAGGGCGTAAATTTTCGTGAATTTGTAGAGTTTGGCTACAACGCTGAAGACTGTGTCACTTGGAAGCTAGGACGAAGCATGGCCGACACATATGATCTCATCGTCATCGGCGGCGGGCCCGGCGGCTATGTCGCCGCAATCCGCGCGGCGCAACTGGGTCTCAAGACCGCGGTCGTCGAGCGCGAACATCTCGGCGGGATTTGCCTGAACTGGGGCTGCATCCCCACGAAAGCGCTGCTGCGCTCTGCCGAGGTCTATCGTCTCGCCAAGGAAGGCGAGCGGTTCGGCGTTTCGCCAGGCGCTCTGAGCGCGGACGTTACGCGCATCGTCGCGCATTCGCGCGAGGCGGCGACGCGGCTCAATGGCGGCGTGGCGTTTCTGCTCAAGAAGAACAAGATCGACGTCATCTGGGGCGAGGCGACGATCGCCGGTAAGGGCGAGGTGCGCGTCGCCGCGCCGACCAAACCGCCGATGCTGCCGCAATTGCCCTCGCCGAAAACGAGGCTCGACCACGGCGTCTATCAGGCGAAACACATCATCATCGCGACCGGCGCGCGCCCGCGCGTTCTGCCAGGCCTCGAACCCGATGGACGACTCATCTGGACTTATTTCGAGGCGATGAAGCCGGAGCGCTTTCCGAAATCGCTGCTCATCATCGGCGCCGGCGCCATCGGTGTCGAATTCGCCTCTTTCTATAGGACGTTTGGCGTCGAGGTCATTCTCGTTGAAGCGTTGCCGCATATTCTCCCCAGCGAAGACGAAGAGATCGCCGCTCTGGCGCATCGATCGTTCAAGAAGCAGGGGATCGACATTCGAGTCGCGACGACCGTAACGGGGGTCGAGAAAAAGGCCGACAGCCTCCTCGTCACGCTGAAACCTTCGGACGGCGAGACGCAGACGCTCGAAGTCGAGCGCGCGCTGTCGGCGATCGGCGTCGTCGCCAATGTCGAAAATCTGGGGTTAGAGGCTCTCGGCGTGGCGCTCGAGCGGGGCGACATCAAGATCGACGGCCTGGGGCGCACAAATGTCGACGGCGTTTACGCGATCGGCGACGTCGCCGGCGGCCCGATGCTTGCCCATAAGGCTGAGCATGAGGGCGTTACGTGCGTCGAGGCGATCGCCGGACTGGACGCTCACGCCCTCGATAAATCTCGCGTGCCGGGCTGCACCTATTGTCATCCGCAGGTCGCGTCAGTGGGCCTGACCGAGGCGAAGGCGAAAGAGCAGGGGACTGAAATCAAGATCGGCCGCTTCCCCTATCTCGCCAATGGCAAGGCGATCGCGCTCGGCGAACTCGAAGGCGTCGTGAAGACGATCTTCGACGCCAAGAGCGGGCGGCTGCTCGGCGCGCATATCTTCGGCGTCGAAGCGACGGAGCTGATTCAGGGCTTCGTCATCGCGATGAATCTCGAGACGACGGAAGAAGATTTGATCCGCACGATCTTTCCGCATCCGACGCTGTCGGAAACGATGCATGAGAGCGTGCTGGCGGCCTACGGCCGCGCGATTCACGTTTGAGACTAAAACAATCCAGCAATCGCCGCGCTTTTTGGATTGCTTCGCTTGTCATTCCCGGCAGGCCGAAGGCCTGACCGGGAATCCAGAGTCGCGACAAGAATCGTGGATGTCGCTCTGGATTCCCGATCGCGCGCGTTGCGCGCGTCGGGAATGACACCCCGAGCCGCCGTCGCGCCCGACGCGCGCCCCGCTTTCGTCACTTCAGCTCTGCAGCACATAGGTTCCTGGTGCGTCGCAGAGCGCTTCGGCCATCAGTGGCGGCGCGACCGGCGGACCGGAACGGGCGGCGAGCCAGGCGCTCCATTCCGGCCACCAGGATCCTTCCCTGACAGCCGCGATCTTCACCCATTCTGCGGGGTCGGCGTAATGTTCGCCGTCCACACGGCTTGTGAAGCGGTACTCGCCGCGCTTCTTCTCGGGCGCCGAGACGATGCCGACGTTATGGCCGCCGCTCGTCAACAGGAAGGTGATTTGGGCGTCGACGAGCAGGTGGATCTTGTAAACCGAGCGCCAGGGCGCGACATGATCGCGCTCCGTGCCGACGGCGAAAATCGGCGCGCCAATATCGTTGAGCGCGACGGCGCCGCCGTTGGCGCGAAGCCGGCCCTCGGCGAGGTCGTTGTTGAGGAAAAGCCGACGAAGATATTCGGAGTGCATCTTGTAGGGCATGCGCGTGGCGTCGGCGTTCCAGGCCATCATGTCGGTCATCGGCTCGCGCTCGCCCATGAGATAGGATTTGAGCGCATAGGACCAGACAAGATCGTTGGAGCGCAGGAGTTGGAACGCGCCGGCCATCTCCTTGGAATCGAGAAAGCCATGCTCCCACATCAGATCTTCGAGAAAGTCGAGTTGGCTTTCATTGACGAAGAGCGTCAGTTCGCCGGCTTCGGTGAAATCGGTTTGCGCGGCGAGCAGCGTTATGCTCTTGAGGCGTTCGTCATTGTCGCGCGCCATGGCTGCCGCGGCGATGGCGAGCAGCGTTCCGCCCAGGCAATAGCCGGCCGCATGGATCTTTCGGTCCGGCATGAGCCGCGAGATGACGTCGAGCGCGGCCATCACGCCGAGCCTGCGATAGGCCTCCATATCGAGATCGCGATCTTCGGCGCTCGGATTGCGCCAGGAGATCATGAACACTGTGAAGCCTTGCTCGGTCAAAAACCGCACGAGCGAATTATGCGGCGATAGATCGAGGATGTAATATTTCATGATCCAGGCCGGCGTGATGAGCACGGGCTCGGGCCGTACCGTCTGCGTCGCCGGCGCATATTGGATGAGTTCGATCAGCCGGTTGCGATAGATCACCTTGCCCGGCGTTATCGCGACGTTCTGTCCAGGGACGAATGCTTCGGCGCCGACAGGCCGCTTGCCGCCGGCGCGCCGCTCCATGTCTTCAAGAAAATTCTGCAGGCCATAGACGAGATTGACGCCGCCGGTCTCGAACGTGCGTTGCAGCGCCTCGGGATTGGTCAGCAGAAAATTCGACGGCGAGAACATGTCGAGCAATTGCCGCGAGGCGAATTCGACGACGTTTTCATGCTGCTTGGCGACGCCGCCGATTCCTGTCGTGGCGTTGTGCCACCACTGCTGATTGAGCAGAAAACCCTGGTAGAGCAGCGCATAGGGCCAGCGCCGCCACGCTTCGCCGGCAAATCTCTTGTCCTGCGGCAGCGGCTCGATGCAGGGCGCGGCGTTGGGCTGCAGCGCGCAGCGCGAGGCGTAATTGGCGAAACGCCAAGTTTTGCGCATCGCCTTTTCGGCAAGCTGCATCTGCTTTCCTGGCGCTGTCGCGAGATGCGCCGCCCAATCCCAATAGGCGCCCGCCATCGAGGCGGGCGACAGGCCTCCGGTCAGATGGGCGACGCTTGCATGAAGCGAGCGGTCGATGAGGTCGCTCAACGCGGCAAAGCCGTATGAATCTTTGTCAGTGGCGCGCTCCGCCGCCAGAAAGGCGCTTGGCCAGGCTTCGACGAAGGCTTTCGACGCGAGGCGCGGAAAGTCATGGGCAGAGGATGGGTGGCGATGGCTGGAAGATGGCTGCTCTGCGCGCGCAGGGTTCGTCTGCGCGGCATTGGGGTGCTCTGTCATCAACGTCCTTTAAGCGCGAGGCGTTCGACTGGATTCTCAGCCTATTTCGGGGAATGCTGCATCGCAACATTGCGTCCCTATCTTTCCCGGGCTTGGGCCGGGAGGCGAGCGCTACCATGTCCCTGTGAAGGAATGCCGACCGCTTGGGAGACCCCTATGAGGGCTATCGCCGCCGTCTTATTGACTCTCGTCTCGAGCGCCGCGCTCGCCGCTCTCAAACCCGGAGACGCCGCGCCCGATTTCAGTCTGGAGGCGGCGCAGGGCGGCAAGGAGTTCTCCTTCTCGCTGCGGCAGGCGCTCAAGAAGGGTCCGGTCGTGCTGTATTTCTACCCGAAGTCGTTCACGAGCGTGTGCACGCTCGAGGCGCATGAATTCGTCGAAGCCATGGAGCAGTTCGCCGCCATGGGCGCGAGCGTCATCGGCGTATCGAGCGACAAGATCGCCACGCAGCGTGAATTCTCGGCGAAAGAGTGCCGGGACAAATTTCCCGTCGGCGCCGATCCGGGCTTCAAGGTGATCAACGCCTATGACGCCGCCTTCAAGGTTCCGGTCGCGGGAGCGATGTTCGCGAATCGCATCTCATATGTGATCGCGCCCGACGGGACGATTCTCTCGGCGGTCGAGGATTCCGGCGCAACGAAGCATATTGAGAATGCGCTCGCCGTCGTGCGGCGGTGGCGCGACGCGCAGCGGAAATAAGCTGCGAGCAAGGGGCCGATCGTCCGTACTGCATATGCCAGCCGCCCGACGCGCAAAAGCGCCATCGCGCATCCTGGAGCGGCCCGCCGTTCACCCCCTCTTCGGGCGAATGCGAATGATCACGTCGCAGCCGACGATTTCCATCCCTTCCGGCGGCGCCGGCAACCGCGTAAATTCGACAGAGCCATCGGCGGCGTCGAACATGCGGCCCGTCGCTTCATCCATGAAATGGTGGTGCGGCGAGGTGCGGGTGTGGAAATAGGTGCGGGGCCCCTGTACGGCGATCTCGCGCAACAGCCCCGCTCCGGCGAACTGGTTGAGCGTGTTATAGACTGTGGAGAGAGACATTGTCAGACCGGCTTCGCGCGCTTCAGCGTGCAAAGCCTCGGCGCTCACATGTCGATCGCCGTTGCCGAACAGCAGCCGGCTCAGAGCGAGCCGCTGAACGGTGGGGCGCAGACCTGCGCCGCGCAGCCGCGCTTTGATTTCCGAAACCTTCGTTGCGCTCTCGGGGGATTGATCGCGCAGTTTGATCGAACGGTCGAAACTCGTGGTCGAGGGTTGATGAGTCATTCTTCGTGACAGGCGAGCATCACTCGCTCCCTATTCATACATTAAGCTTTTTTCAGTAGAGGGCAGCGCTCGCCCCCTGTCAAACGAAATGGCGGAAGGTGTAATATTTCCAAAGAAGCAGCAAAGGACTGGCTAATGATGGGGCGCCTTGAGCCAATACTCTGTGCAGAAACTGATCGACGTCTAATCCTCCGCGCGTCGGTTCGTGTGGTTGCGGCTCTTTGGTTTGCCGGAGGCCGCGCCAAAGCCGACACGTTCGAGGCGTTTTTGCAGGGCCTGTGGCCGTCGGCGCAGGCCGCCGGCGTCTCGCGGGAAACCTTCGACGCGGCGATCGCCGGACTTGCGCCGGACCCATCGGTCTCGGCGAAGCCGCGCGCACAGTCCGAGTTCACCATTTCGATTCCCGCCTATCTCGCCGGCGCCGTGACGAATGGTCGCGTCGCGCGCGGCCGGGCGGTCGCCGCCGAACTCGCGGGGCCGCTCGGTCGGGCCCAGTCCCGTCACGGCGTTCCAAGCGAAATCGTCGTCGCCATTCTGGGGGTCGAAAGCAATTTCGGAACGGCGGCCGGCGGCTCTGACGCGCTGCGCGTGCTGGCGTCGCTGGCCTGGAAGGGGCAGCGCGCCGAAACCTTCATTGAGGAATTTGTCGCCGCGCTTGTGATGCTGGAGAAGGGCTATGCGACGCGCGCGCAATTGCGCGGTTCCTGGGCCGGCGCCATGGGCCAACCGCAGTTCATGCCTTCCGCCTATCTCAAATATGCCGAAAGCGACGAGGGCGGCGGCGCGCCGGACATCTGGCGCTCGCGCGGCGACGCCGTGGCCTCCATCGCCAATTTCCTGGCGAAATCCGGATGGGTCGCGGGATTGCCCGCCGTCGTTGAAGTTCGACTGCCTGAGGGGTTCGACTACGGCGCCTTCGATCTCGACTTCGCCCGCTGGCGGCAACTCGGCGTGACGCGCGCCGACGGCGGCGCGCTTCCCGCCGGCGGCGCCGCCAGCCTTTATCTGCCGGCTGGCGCGAACGGCCCGGCCTTTCTGATCACCGACAATTTCGAAGTCATCCGCCAATACAACACGTCCGACGCCTATGCGATGTCGGTCGCGCTGCTTGCCGAGCGCATCGCCGGGCGCGATATCCCGATCGCGCCCTGGCCGAAGGTCGCGCCGCTGTCGACCGCCGACGTCAAGGCGATGCAGCAGCTCTTGACGGAGCGCGGCTTTTATCACGGCACGTTCGACGGCAAGCTCGGCCGCGCGAGCCGCAACGCCATCCATGCCTTTCAATTGAGCGAGCGCATCCAGCCCGCCGACGGCTTTGCGACGAAAGATGTTTTGGCGCGGCTGCGCGGTCGATAGATCCAGCGCCAATTCGGTTTCATACGAAATCCTTCGAACGGCTATGTCATTCCCGACGCGCGCGCAACGCGCGCGATCGGGAATCCAGAGCAAGGCCAGCGTTCTTGGATCGGCTCTGGATTTCCGGTCAGGCCTTCCGGCCTGCCGGGAATGACACGGCACAAGCGAACGGATCAGCCGAATCCGTATCAGACGTCGAGATCGCGGTAGACGGAGACTTCCCTTTCGCGCGCGATCCTCGCCGCATCGCCGGCGCGAACGCCGCGCCAGACGTCGAAGGCCATGACCAGCGTCGTGAACAGTCCGGAAATTTTCCCGACGATGAAGCTGAAGGGAAAAAAGAGACGGTCCGGCGGAAGGATGAATTGCGCGCCAAGAAAGATGAGCGCCGCGTTGACGAAATAGGCCGGCCGGAACAGCGATTTTTCTTCCCAGGCGCTTTGCGCATAGCTGCGCGAATTCTTCTTCACCGCGCGATTGTAGGCTGGATTTGGAAACATGCCCCAGAAGCGCCGTTTGGGCGGAAGCGCATTCGGCCCCGCGAGCAGCGCGCGATAGCTTTGACGCACCGAGGAATGCGCAAGCAGCGCGAGAATGATGTTGGCGAGCACGAATGCGAATTTGAGCTGGAGAAACGAGAACGACAGTTGCGCGGCGAGGTCGACGAAAAACAAATGCGTGAATGCGTTCAGCACGAAGGCGGAGCGATGAAAGCTCGCGCGGTTGATGTCTTGAATCTTCTCGTCGATGAAAGTCGCGCCAGTCTTGGTCTCGGCGAGCTCCTTGAGAGTCAGCCGATCATAGTCGTCGGTCTTGAACCGCTTCGCGATCTCGCCAATCGTTTCGACCGGCGGCCCGCGCTTGATTTTGAAGGTCGCCTTGTTGAGGAAAGCTGAGATACGCGCGAAAATATCGCGCGCCGTGGCGTAACGCGACGTGACCGAACTGAGAAAATCGGGCTCTCCCGCCATTGCGCGCACCTAAGCTGATTCTTTCGCTCCCATATTGTTATAGAGGCAACAGGCGCCGGCGCCGACCCTGACTGCAGGTTGATCCCGTCCGGCCTCTTGCCATATCTAGGCTTACCCCGATCCTCGCGTCTTCGCTTGTCGGAGCCGCCCATTTTGGTCCCCGCCATGTTCAGCGCCCGTTTTTTCGCTCGTTCGATCGCCGAAGCCCCCGCCGTAAAAACGGCGGAACGGCTGCCGGAATGGAATCTTGCCGATCTTTATCCGGGGGTCGATTCTCCCCAGGTCGCGTCCGATCTTGCCAAGGCCGCGCAGGAGGTTGCGCAATTCGGCAAGGATTATCGCGGCCAGCTCGAGTCGCTGGCGAGAGCCCCGAACGCCAGCTTCAAGCTTGGCGAGGCGGTCGCGCGATATGAAGCGCTGCAGGACTTGCTCGGGCGATTGATGTCCTTCGCTGGCCTGCTCTATAGCGGCGACACCACCGATCCCGCGCGCGCGAAATTCTATGGCGATGTGCAGGAGAAGGTCACCAACGCTTCGGCGCAGCTCCTGTTTTTTCAGCTTGAGCTCAATCGGATGGATGACGCCACGCTGATGGCGGCGGCCAGCAAGGAGCCGCTTTCGCGCTGGAAACCGTGGCTCGAAGACATCCGCAAGGAGAAGCCCTACGAACTCGAGGACAAGCTCGAAGAGCTGTTCCACGAGAAATACATCTCCGGCGCGGCCGCCTGGAATCGTCTTTTCGACGAGACCATCGCCGGCTTGCGCTTCAAGGTCGCAGGCGAGGAGCTCGCGATCGAGCCCGTGCTCAATCTGATGCAGGATCCGCGCGAAGAGACGCGCCGGGAAGCGGCGCAGGCGATCGGCGTGACGCTCAAAAACAATCTGCGCACCTTTTCGCTCATCACCAATACCTTGGCCAAGGACAAGGAAATCTCCGATCGCTGGCGCGGTTTCCAGGACGTCGCCGATTCGCGTCATCTCTCCAATCGCGTCGAACGCGAGGTTGTCGAGGCGCTCGCGCAAGCGGTGGAGGCCGCGCATCCCCGCTTGTCGCATCGCTATTACAAGCTCAAGGCGAAATGGTTCGGCAAGGATGCGCTCGACTATTGGGATCGCAGCGCGCCGCTGCCGTCGACGCCGGCCAAGCGCTATTCCTGGCCTGAGGCGCGCGACATCGTGCTCGAGGCTTACGACGGATTCGCGCCGCGTATGGCGGAGATCGCCGGGCGCTTCTTTGAGAAGAACTGGATTGACGCGCCGGTGCGGCCGGGCAAGGCGCCGGGCGCCTTCTCACATCCGACCGTGCCCTCCGCGCATCCCTATGTGCTGCTGAATTTTCAAGGAAAGACGCGGGACGTGATGACGCTCGCGCATGAACTCGGCCATGGCGTGCATCAGGTGCTTGCGGCGCGACAGGGCGCCTTGATGGCGCCGACCCCGCTGACGCTCGCGGAGACGGCGTCCGTCTTCGGCGAAATGCTCACCTTCCGCGCGCTCATCGCGCGAGCGTCGGATAAGGCGCAAAAGCGGGCGCTGCTCGCCTCCAAGGTGGAGGACATGCTCAACACCGTGGTGCGGCAGATGGCGTTCTACGCCTTCGAGCGAAAGGTGCATAACGCCCGACGCGAAGGCGAACTGACCGCAGATCAGATCTGCGAATTATGGATGAGCGTGCAAGCCGAAAGCTTTGGCCCGTCAATCCGCCTTGGCCCCGGCTATGAAACCTTCTGGGCCTATATCCCGCATTTCATCCATTCGCCGTTCTACGTCTACGCCTATGCGTTCGGCGATTGCCTGGTGAATTCGCTCTACGGCGTTTATCAAAAGGCTCATGAAGGATTCGCCGAGCGCTATTTCGCTTTGCTCGAAGCCGGCGGCGCCAAGCCTTACAACGAGCTTCTCAAGCCGTTCGGATTGGACGCGCGGGATCCGGCGTTCTGGAATATCGGCCTTGAAATGATCGAGGGCCTGATTGCGGAACTCGAGGCGATGGAAGACGCTTAGAGCGCTTCCCGGTCACATGGAATCATGTGATCGGTCCAGGAATGGCTCAAAATCAAAATGTTGGAGCAGG
>NZ_JAMRYX010000076.1 GCF_024448135.1 Methylocystis suflitae | reverse complement strand
TTTGCGAAGCGGGGGAGGGACAGGGAGGGGGCGTTGGTCCCTCACACTCTCGGCCGATAATCCTCGGCGCCCCAATGCAGCAGCGCCTCGGCGCGATCGCGTCCGCGCGCTTCGACCGCGAGCCCGTAATGGCGCGCCAGTCGATCGAGCGCGATTTTGAGCACGACTTTCGCCGAGCGGGGCGGCCAGCCGCGTTCGCTTTCGACAAGCTCAAGGCCCTTGAGATAGCCGCAGACGTCGGTCAAGAGGCCCGCGAGTTCCGGCCCCACCGCGTCGAAGGCGCGGGCGAGGCGCCGGCGCGCGTCGATCGCGACCTCGGAAACGGCGCCCGCGTCGGCGCCGCGGCGGGCGGCGTTGATCGAAGCCTCCCAGTTCGCGGTCACGCGCTGCAAGAGCTGCGCCTGCTCGATGTCGCGGCGGAAGCGCTCGCCGGCGTCGAGCTGCGCGGCGTCGAGAAAGGTTCGGCCCTCGCGATCCTTTCGCCGCGCAAGCCAGGCGAGCGGACTTTCCGCGTCATTGATGAGCGTCGGACGCGCGGCCTTTTCGAGCTGGCGCAGCGCATAGGATGCATGCTGGGCGCGAAAGGGCTCCGCCTGATCGACGTCGGGCGCGGACAATCGGCGCAGATGCGCGCGGCCGGCGTCGGTGAGCGCCAGCCGCCGCTCGCCGCCTTCCTGCTCCCATCGCACGAGCCCTTCGGCGAGCGCGGCGTCGGCGGCGGCCGCCGCAAATCGCGCACGCGCCACGGTGACGCCTTTACGCGCGGCGAGCACGACGAGCGTCGAGGCTTCGAGCGGGCTGAGCGCGCCGCGCGCCCCCGGCTCGGCAAGCGCCTGCAGCAGCCGGCGCATGGCGCGGCCGGCGTCGTCCCTTGTTGGGGTCCCCGATCTTTTCTTCATTGCGCGCTCCCCTCGAGAAGGAGGACGCAGATCATGTCGCGCTGTGCGGCCAGCGCGGTTTCGAGCCGTCGGGCGCCGGCGTCGAACAACGGATCGTCGCGCAAGTCTTCGATCGTCGCGCAGG
>NZ_JAMRYX010000075.1 GCF_024448135.1 Methylocystis suflitae | reverse complement strand
AGGGGCGTTCGGATCGCGCCTGTTGCGGCGCGCCATCGGCGCGCATCGCATCGAAGCGCCGGGCGTTGCGCGAAGGCGCCGCCGCCTCGTCGCGCCGCCTCGTTGGAGTCACCCGTTCGACGGCGACGGCGCGGCCCTTGCGATCGGCGACAGCGCCGCGCGTCACGCGGGCCCGCGGTCCGGCGTCGCGTCGCTCGTCCTGCTCTTTGCGCAGCGTGGAGATATGCTTGCGCGGACGCTTCTCGGCGCGCTCGCGAATCTCCTGCTGCTCCGACGGCGCCTTCTCGCGCAGCGGCGCGGCGAAATCGACGCCCGCAAGTTCGGCGAGCGATTTGCCCAATTGCTCGCGCAGGGTTTTCAATCGCACTTCTTCGACAGCGCCTTCCGCGAGATCGCCGAGCTGGAAGGGCCCATATGACACGCGAATGAGCCGCGTCACGTCGAGCCCGAGATGCGCCATGACGCGCTTGATCTCGCGATTCTTGCCTTCGGTGAGGTTCATCGCGATCCAGACGTTGGCGCCTTGTTCGCGTTCGAGCCGCGCCTCGATCGGCGCATAATGGACGCCGTCGATCGTCACGCCGTCGGCCAATGAATCGAGCTGCGCCTGATCTATCGCGCCATGCGCCCGCACGCGATAGCGCCGCGTCCAGCCGGTCGCGGGCAATTCGAGCGTGCGCGCGAGGCCGCCGTCATTGGTGAGCAGCAGCAGCCCTTCGGTGTTGATGTCGAGCCGGCCGACGCTGACGAGCCGCGGCAAGTCCGGATGGCGTTCCTCAAGATAAGAGAACACCGTGGCGCGGCCTTCTTCGTCGCGCGCGGTGGTGACATAGCCGGCGGGCTTGTGGAACAGAAAGAGTCGCGTGCGCTCGCGCGCCTGCATTGGCGCGCCGTCGATCGTGATCTTGTCGCTGTCGCTGACATTGAAGGCGGGACTCGTTTGTACGCGGCCGTTGACGGCGACGCGGCCTTCGGCGATCCAGCGCTCCGCGTCGCGGCGCGAACAGACTCCGGCGCGCGCCATAACCTTGGCGATGCGATCGCCTTCGAAGGCGCCTTCGCGGGGCGCAGGCGCAGGCGCAGCGACGCGCTGCTTGCTGGGGGGCTTGCCGGAGGACTTGCCAGAGG
>NZ_JAMRYX010000074.1 GCF_024448135.1 Methylocystis suflitae | reverse complement strand
CTGGGCCAAAGGCGGCGATGTAGACTTTGTCGTGGCGCGCGTCGATCGCCGCCGCGACGACGCCGTCGAAAGGATCGATAATCAGCGGCGCCGCAAGCGCGGCCAGCGTCGAGACGCCGACGATCTCGGCTTTGCAGGCGAGCGCGATCGCCTGACCGGCGGCGAGGCCGATACGAATGCCGGTGAAGGAGCCGGGGCCGACCGTCACGGCGATCCGATCGAGCGAGGCGAAGCCGCCGTCGACCTTGGCCATGACTCGTCGGATGAGCGGCAGCAGCGCCTCGGCGTGGCCGCGCTCCATCTCCACAGATTCGGCGGCGATCGGCGCCGCCGCGTCATGGTCCAGCACGCAGGCCGAGACGGCTGGCAGAGCGGTGTCAATCGCAAGGATTCTCATGATTCGTCGATTATGACGGTTTTCGAAGCGCGATCAATGTCGTCTCCGGAGACGCCGCCCCTACGCAGGCTCGACCGCCTTCACCTGTGGCAGGAAATGCTTGAGCAGGTTCTCGATGCCGTTGCGCAAAGTGGCGGTGGACGAGGGGCATCCGGAGCAGGCGCCCTTCATCGCAAGATAGACGACGCCATCCTTGAAGCCGCGGAAGACGATGTCGCCGCCGTCGCCGGCGACCGCCGGACGCACGCGCGTCTCGATCAGCTCCTTGATCGTGGCGACCGTCTCCGCGTCGGTTGAGTCATAGAACTCGCCGCTGGGCTGCGCCGGCGCCGCGCCTTCGGTCAGGAGCGGCGCGCCGGAGGCGAAATGCTCCATGATCGTGCCCAGAATAGCGGGCTTCAGATGCGGCCATTCGGCGCCGTTCTTCGTCACCGAGACGAAATCCGCGCCATACATCACGGCTTCGACGCCATCGATGGAGAGCAGCGCCTGAGCGAGAGGCGCATGGGCGGCGGCGTCGCGCGAGCGGAATTCCATGGCGCCCTGGCCCAGGACGTCCTGGCCCGGCAGAAACTTGAGCGTTGCGGGATTAGGGGTGGCTTCAGTCTGGATGAACATCGGGAGACTCCTACGTCCGGTTCAAGGCCGGCGGAAGTGCGCGAATATCACAAATTGAGCGCTCTGTGACATCTCGACAGTACTACTTAAGCGCTTCGCCGCAGTCTTGCGAGGCCCTTCGCCGCGCGCGCCACCGCTTGAGCGCGACCCCCGCCCACACCGCTTCGACCAGGCCGAAGGGCCAAGCGCCTTGAAGAAATCCGTAGACTGATCCCAAGGCGCAGGCGACCGCGAATCCCAGCACGAACCAATGGCTGCGTTCCTCCATTGAATAAGTGAGCAGCATCGCGCTTACTGCGAAGAGCCCGAACCAGGTCAGCGCATCCATCGACCCATCTCTTTGGACCCCGTCTTGCATTTGCCATGCCCAAGAGAATCTCGCAGTGTCCCCCGATGGATGAAACCTCGCTGCTCGACGCCAACGCCGCTTATTATCAGGCCTTCGCCGCACGTGACCTTGGCGCTTTGAATGATCTTTGGGCGGAGGAGGGCTGTTCCTGCGTTCACCCAGGATGGCCGGCGCTCGTCGGGCGCATGCCGGTGCTCGCCTCCTACCGCGATATTTTTCGCAATCCGGCGCAGGAGGCGGTCACAATTCGAGATCCACAGACGCTCATCGAGGGGAGCGACGGCCGGGTCTTTTGCATCGAGGAGGTCGGCGGCGGCCTGCTGCTCGCGACCAATTGGTTTCGCTGGAGCGGGGAGCGCTGGCGGCTGGTGCACCATCAAGCGAGCCCGCTCGCCCCGCCGCCTTCGGCGCGGCGGGAAAGCAAGCAGTCCTTCCATTAGAATTGATCGAGCGCCGCGCCGCCCTCGGGTCGCCTGGCACAGGAGTTTGGTCTCTTAAGCTTCGCGCTGCGCCTGCTATAGCGAAGTTGGCTTATGGGCTGGCTATGTGGAAAACGTTGAAGAAAGCATTTTGGGCGGGACCCGACTCGGCGCTTTTCGGTCGAGTTGTTCTTGCGTGCAACCCTCGCCGCGGACTTGAGTCATATTGCAAATTGCAGGTTCGAGTGAAAACGGCGGCCTGTGGAGAAGAAAAGCCGTACGTAAACGTCAAGTTTCTGGCCGACCCATGGATGAATATCGACTACGGCGTACTGCCTGTCTACATCGATTTTGATCTGTCGACAGCGAAAAAGCTTCGAGACGATCTCAAACAATCTATGGACGCTGCGGAGGCGTGGGAGCGTCGCTGCGGCAACTGGAGTGGCTCCCGCTGAGTGGTCGTCTCAATTTGAAGAGCGCAAGTTCCGCGATGGGCAAGATGTGGGACACCATACGGAAGTTCATGCCGCAGCACCGCTCCCTTTCCGCGCTAGATGGCAGCACCGTCTTCGCATGCAGACCCCGGGAGGGCCTTGTCGAATACGCAGCGATGCAGGTGAGTCTGAAGCGGACCGGCGCTGGCGCAAATCGGCGGCTATACGTCGACGTCAAGCTTGTCGCCGAGGGTTGGACGAGAGTCCTTCAGCCGGTCGGCTATATCAACTTTGACATGGTGACCGTGCGGCGACTTCACGACGACCTGGAACAATGCATCAAGGTCATGGAGGCGCAGGAGCGTTAGCATGCCTATTCCGCGCCTTCCGCCTGTTTTTTCCGGCTCGTCTTCTTCGGCTCACGGCGCGGGCCTTCCACCAGCCGCACGACCATGCCCCACAGCGTGCGCACGTCCTGCTCGGTGAGGCCCATGCGGTGGAACATGTTGCGCAGGTTGCGCGACATGACGGGCTTTTTCGTCAGCGGACGGAAAAAGCCGCGCTTGTCGAGTTCGCCTTCGAGGAAATCGAAAAAGGCGAGCGTCATCTCGCGCGTCGCCGGGGGCGAACGCTCTTCGATCTCGAAGGGAATGGCGTCGCCATGCGCGGCGCGAAACCATTCATAGCCGGTGAGCAGCACCGCCTGCGCGAGATTGAGCGAGGCGTAGGCGGGATTGACCGGAAAGGTGAGGATGGCGTCGGCGAGCGCGACGTCGTCATTGTCGAGGCCGGTGCGCTCGGGGCCAAACAGCACGCCATGTTTCTCGCCCGCCGTCATGCGCGCCGCCGTGGCCGGCATCGCCTGCGCCGGCGTCAGCACCGGCTTCATCTGGCCGCGTCCGCGCGCGGTCGCGGCGTAAACGAAGGAAAGATCCTCGATCGCCTCGCGCACGCTCTCGTAGAGTTTCGCGCTTTCGAGAAGATGCACGGCGCCGGCGGCCGCCGCATAGGCGCCCTTGCGATAGGCGCCGGTGCGCGGCCAGCCTTCGCGCGGCGAGACGAGGCGCAAATCGGAGAGGCCGAAGTTGGCCATGGCGCGTGCGCACATGCCGATGTTGACGGCGAGCTGCGGACGCACGAGCACAATCGCCGGCCCCCCGGAAAGGGCCGTCTTGCTGCGATCCGTTCCGGCCCCGACCAATTCGACTCCTTGCCCCAAAGCGGCCGGCAAATTAGGGCGGAAAGCGCGCGGGGGGAAGGGCGCTTCGGCGCTCAGAGAAAGGCCGCCCAATTGCTACCCAAAACCTCTAGCCGACGCTATAAGGCGCGCGGCATAGGAGGAGCCGGCGCATGCGGAAGATCAAGGTTGCAAGCCCTGTCGTCGAACTCGACGGCGACGAAATGACCCGCATCATCTGGGCCGCCATCAAAGAAAAGTTCATTCGGCCCTATCTCGACGTCGATCTCCTTTATTACGATCTCTCGATTCAAAATCGCGACGCCACCAATGATCAGGTGACGATCGACGCGGCTTACGCCATCAAAAAGCATGGCGTCGGCGTGAAATGCGCGACGATCACTCCCGATGAAGCGCGGGTGAAGGAATTCCATCTCAAGGAGATGTGGAAATCGCCGAATGGCACGATCCGCAACATCTTGGGCGGCGTCATCTTTCGCGAGCCGATCATCTGCAGAAACGTGCCGCGATTGGTCCCAGGATGGACGCAGCCGATCATCGTCGGGCGCCATGCTTTCGGCGATCAATATAAGGCCACTGACTTCAAAGTGCCGGGCAAGGGTCGTCTGACGATCAAATTCGAAGGCGTCGACGGCGACGTCATCGAGAAGGAAGTCTTCAATTTCCCCGGCTCCGGCGTCGCGCTGGCGATGTACAATCTTGACGAGTCGATCAGCGAATTCGCGCGCGCCACGTTCAACTACGGGCTCACACGCAGATATCCGGTGTATCTGTCGACCAAGAACACGATCCTCAAGGCCTACGACGGCCGTTTCAAAGATTTGTTCCAGGAGATTTACGACGCCGAGTTTAAATCGAAATTCCAGGCGGTCGGCCTCACTTACGAGCATCGTCTGATCGACGATATGGTCGCCTCGGCGCTCAAATGGTCGGGGGGCTACATCTGGGCGTGCAAGAATTACGACGGCGACGTCCAATCCGACACGGTGGCGCAGGGCTTCGGGTCGCTCGGTCTGATGACGAGCGTGCTCATGACGCCGGACGGCCAGACCGTCGAGGCCGAAGCCGCTCACGGCACGGTCACGCGCCATTATCGCGAGCACCAGAAGGGGCATGAGACCTCGACCAACTCGATCGCCTCGATTTTCGCCTGGACGCGCGCGCTCGCGCATCGCGGCAAGCTCGATGGGAACGACGAGCTGATCCGCTTCGCCCGCACGCTCGAGGAAGTGTGCGTCGCGACCGTCGAGTCGGGCTTCATGACCAAGGATCTGGCCCTGCTTGTCGGCTGCAATCAGAAATGGCTGTCGACGACAGGCTTCCTGGACAAAGTCGATGAAAATCTGCGCAGAGCCATGGAGTGAGGGCGGCGCGGGGAATGATTGTATGTGGCGCCCGTCGCGGCTATATAGGCGTCGCCTATAGGCCAATTAAGGATTCGCGAGATGGCGGTGGATCTGGAAGAAACGTATAAGCCTTCCGAAGACGAACCCTTCATGTGCGATCGGCAGCGCGAATATTTCCGGCGCAAACTGCTGGCTTGGAAGGAGGACATTCTACAGGAGAGTCGCGAAACGCTGGCCACTCTGCAGAATGAAAACGAAAACCATCCTGATCTGGCAGATCGCGCGTCGTCCGAAACGGACCGCGCCATCGAACTGCGCGCGCGCGACCGGCAGCGCAAGCTCATCGCCAAAATCGACGCGGCGCTGACGCGCCTCGACGACGGCAGTTACGGCTATTGCGAGGAAACGGGGGAGCCGATCTCCCTCAAGCGCCTCGACGCGCGTCCGATCGCGACGCTGTCGATCGAGGCGCAGGAGCGTCATGAACGGCGCGAAAAAGTCTATCGAGACGATTAAGTCCGAGG
>NZ_JAMRYX010000073.1 GCF_024448135.1 Methylocystis suflitae | reverse complement strand
CGACGATCTGTCGGCAGTGTGGCTGCCAACGGCCGACCGTTCCTGGAGGACAAGGCTGCCGCACGTCGATCGGCCGGCAATGTGGCTGCCAACGGCCGACCGTTCCTGAAGGGCAAGGCTCTCGCACGATGATCGGCTGGCAGTCTGGATATTTGCCCGTGGTTCCCGCGGGACAAGAAGGCAGCGTGGTCGGCTGATGGACGCACTGCCGGCCATTCCAATAACGACCCGGCGGACAGCAATGCGGCCAAACGCCGGTTTCGCCCGGGGCGCATGCGCGTTGCGGAATCACCGGCGTGACCAAGCTAACGCAGCGGCCGCGGCGCTCCACGGAGCCTTGCGGGCAGGCGCAGGTCGAGCCGGTCCAGACACGGTCGCCGGCGCACACTGCGACACAGGCCGATCGACGTGCATCCGGCCGTTGGCCGGCCGGACAACACACGCCGCCGGCAGTTAGTTGACTGCGCATGCAGCACTGCCCCTCTGCGGTCGGCGCATAGTCGCGCGCGCAAGTCGGCGCGGCGGGCACCTTGTCGACGATCCGGATGGTCCAGCACGCCCGCTTGCTGGGCGTGAGGATGCGGCTCGCGCCTGCTTGCTGCGTTTCGGGCTGCTGCGTCAGGGCCTTCCCAACTTCAGCGGGTTGCTCGACGGCCGCGCGGCGGCTACGACCGGTCATCGCCTGCCATTCGAGCACGCCACAGGCGGTCTTCTCGACGGGAGTGGATGGCGGCGCGGTCAATTCGGGAGCCGCCCTGCCTTCAAGGCGCACCACCACCTGATCGCCGGGCGCAAGCCCGCAATCTTCTGCGCTGCAAGTGAAACCGTCGCCGGACTTCGAACACGACCACCTGGACGCCGGGCAATATTTCGCGCCCTTGACGACGCGCGCGTCAGGAAAATCCGAGCCCGGCGGCAGTGTGATGCGCTGGATTAGCGTTCCACGACCAAATCGCTCTCGACCGGTGATCGTGAACTCGTAGTGAGAGCAGTTCGGCGGCACGCAGGGTCCCGTTCCAGTGGCGATGTAATCGAGGAACCAAAGCGGCGGAACCAGAATGCCCGGACATTGGCCATGGGCGTTAGGCGCCGTGCCGTTCAAGCAGCACCGGTTCACGGGAAAAGCGGTCTGGCCAGCGGGACACATGTCGGCATGGCACAGACCGTCTAGGCCTCTCTGCTGGCCGGGCGGGCAAGGCGGGCCGGCGGCCACGCAGGTCGCATTGCTCCACAACCAAGTAGCGTTCGGGACGCCCGGCGGCGCGGTGACCAAATTGAAACCCGACGGACAATTTTTCAGCGGCGACTTCGGGCATTTATTACAAGCCAGATTGTTCGGAATGCAGAGCTTTGTTACGGGCGCGCCATTCCAGCAGATTCCTGGATCCGCAGGCCCTGTCGCGCCCGGCCCATGTCCAGGTTGGAACCCCCGCCAGCAGACCGGGTCGGCGGCGCCGTTCGGGCATATCGGCTGGCATCCGCCGGTAAATCCGGGAATCTGGTTAGGCGGACAACATTGCAGCGCGTTGGTCGCGAGATGCATGCCCGGCGGACAAATCGGAGGCGGCGGCGGAGGACCGCCATCCCACCATAGCTCGATTCCGCCTTCCTCGAATCCGGGGCCAGGCCCAGGACCTTCTCCAGGACCGATCGAGGGCGGGGGTGGCGGGGGTGGCGGCGTTCCAAACGGAGGCGCTGACGGCGGCCCCGG
>NZ_JAMRYX010000072.1 GCF_024448135.1 Methylocystis suflitae | reverse complement strand
TAGCAACGCTCTTGCAGCGCCGCCGCCGCGGCCCTTCGCAGATCGCGCCAGGCGGCGGGCTTCAGCGCCGCGCTTTTCAGCATCGCCTCGAGACTGGAAAAGACGAAGGCGCGCGCGACATGCGCGCCGCAGCGCGCTTCAAAGGCCTTGCCGCGCAGCTTTCCGACCGGCTCATTCGTCGTCAGCATGATCCGCGCCGGCGCTTCGCCAAAAATCAGCAGTACGTCCGGCCGAGCCAACTCGACCCGGCGTCGCGCGAATGGCGCGAAGATCGCCGCTTCATGCGGGCTCAGCGCGCGATCGCCGGGCGGGCGCCAGGGCGAGACATAGGCGAGAGCAGCGCTGGTGCGATCGAGGCCGATCGCCGCCAGCATATTGTCGAGGAGTTTCGCCGAGAGCCCGCTGAACGCCTCGCCGCTTGCTTCCTCCGTCACGCCCGGCGCGGCGTCGAAGGCGATGAGACGCGCTCCGGGGGCGCCGGCGCCGAACAGAAAATGCTGCGCCATGTCGCGAAACGGCGCGTGCGGAAAATCGGCCAGACGCGCGGCGAGCTCGTCAAGATCGCGCGCGCTGGAGGCCTCCTGCTCCGCGGCGCGAATGGCCTCATCCGGCGCGGCGATTGGCGCCGCGGCGCGGCGCGGGCGTTCGGCAGCCGTCGGCTGCGGCAAGGTTTGAAGCATCGCCATCGATTCGGCGGGCTCGGTCAGCGCCCCCCCGACCGCGCGCGCACTGTCCGCATAGCGGTCGTGCGGCGCCTCGTCGAGCGCGAGATCGACGCCGCTTTGAACGTACCAGTCGAGCAAGGCCATGAGGGCGTTAGCATTTTCCGGAAGGTCGGCGCGCATGACATTGAGACTAAACGAAGCTGGCGCGAGATCAACCGAAGCGGTGTGGAGCCGCACATTTTGCGGCGGCGATACGCGCAATCTATATTGCGCCAAATCAAAGCTCTTTCTCGATGAGACAGATCGGCCGATGCTCGAGACCGTCGCGATTGCCGAAGACGAACAGGACTTGCGTGAGCTGCTCGCCGAGTTTCTATCGACGAACGGCTATCGCGTTCTCGCGGCGCCGAGCGCCGCGGAATTCCGCGCCATGGTGGAATTCGAGGCGATCGATCTCGCCATTCTTGACATCAACATGCCGGGCGAAGACGGGCTGTCGCTCGCAAGATGGCTGAATGCGCGCGGCTCCACGGGCATCATCTTCGCAACAGCGGTCAATTCGGCGATCGACCGCATCGTCGGGCTCGAATCGGGCGCCGACGACTATGTCACCAAGCCTTATCACATGCGCGAAATGCTGGCGCGTATCCGCGGCCTGCTGCGGCGCAGAAAGATGGCGCGCGCCGCCCTCGCCGGCAAAAGGCTGGCGGCGATCACGTCGATCGACGTCGTCGGCTACACCCGCTTGATTCAGTCCGACGAGCATAACGGATTGGCGCTCATCGACCGGTTCTTTCGCGACGTGGTCACGCAATCGCTTCCTCGCCGCTCCGGAAGTTTATTCAAGATGCTCGGCGACGGCGCGCTGATCGATTTCGCCAGCGTGCACAACGCGATCGAATGGGCCGTAGAATGCCAGACGGAAACGCGCGCTTATGCGACGGCGCATGGGCACGCGCAAACGCTGCAATTGCGCATCGGCGTGGCGGTTGGCGACGTGGTGGTTCGGAACGGAGACCGCTTCGGCGAAGTCGTGGCGCTCGCCGCGCGCATACAGGAAGCCGCGCCGGCCGGTTCGGTGATGATTTCGGATGTGGCGCACGCTATGACGCGCGGGAATATACGCAAGGACTTCGTTGCGCGACGGCACGCGCTCAAAAACATCGCCGAGCCGATGCAATTGTGGCTGCACGAGACCTCCAGCGCGGCGCTCAATGAGCGCGCATCAAATTGAGAGAGCGCCTCAAATGAATATCCAGCAAGGGGCGACGCAGGCGCCGGTGACCGGCGGCGCGCTGCTGCGGGCATTGTTCGACGCTGTGCCAGGCCGCGCCGCCTTTCTCGACGTGGAGCTACGCTATCGCTACGTCAATCGCGAGTTTCTCTTGGCGCTCGGAGCGACAGAGGATTGCGTCATCGGGAAGTTCGTCGATGACGTTATGGGCGCCGAGGCGGCCAGTCTTTACAAAGCAGCGATGCAAAATCTTTCGGCCAACGAGCCGCAACGCCTGCGTCGTTTCGTTGACGACGCAGACGGCGCCCCTCATTGGATCGAAGAAGAGCTCAGGCCGTTCACGCCGGGCGGGGTCATGCAGGGCGTCGTCTGCGTCGCGCGTCCGCTGGCCGACGCCGAGCAGCAGTGCGAAAGCGATCGGCTGGAATTGCTTGAATCGCACAGGACGCGGGAGGCGATTCATGCGGCGGTGGTCGACTCCGCTCTCGATTGTATCGTCGTTATCGACGCGCAAGGCCGTGTCGTCGAGTTCAACCCTGCGGCTTCGGCGACATTCGGCTATTCGCGCGAGCACGCGATCGGCAGGACTGTCGCCGAACTGATCGTCCCTGTGGAAATGCGCGATCATCACAACAGCGGGCTTGAACGCTTCCGAGCGGGCGGGCCGGCATCCGTTCTCGGGCGGCGCGTCGAATTGGAGGCGATGTGCGCCGACGGATCGCGCATTCCCGTCGAATTGGCGATCACAGCGGTTGGTTCGGGCTCAAGCGCTCTCTTCACCGCGCATCTTCGCGATCTCCGTCCGGCGCGAGAAGCGCAGGCACAAATCGAAGGTCAAAGAGAAGCGCTCTACCAGAATGAAAAGCTCGCAGCCCTTGGGTCGCTCCTCGCCGGGGTGGCGCATGAACTCAACAATCCGCTCTCCATCGTCATCGGACAGGCGCTCATGCTGCGCGAGGCGGCTCAGTCGCATGCGAGCTTCGACAAGCATTTTGAGGAATTTGCGGAACGCGGCGCGAAAATCGAGACAGCCGCCAACCGCTGCGCGCGAATCGTCAAGGTTTTCCTGGCCATGGCCCGTCAGCGCGAGGCGGAACGCGGCAAGGTGGAAATTCCCGATCTCGTCGAGCGCGTGCTCGAACTGCTTTCGTATGGACTGCGGACGGCCGGCATCGAGGTGACCAAAGACGTCCCCGCGGACCTGCCGCCGCTCTTGGCCGACAGCGACCAATTGCATCAGGTGCTGCTCAATCTTGTGGTGAACGCCAAGCAGGCGCTCGAAGCGCAGCCGGCGCCCCGGCGAATTTGTATCGTCGCGCGCGCCGATCAAGCGGCGCAGAAGCTCGATATCCACATTTCCGACAATGGGCCGGGCGTTCCAGACGCGATCCGCAGCCGCATTTTCGATCCTTTCTTCACGACGAAGCCGCAGGGGATGGGGACCGGAATCGGACTTGCCGTTTCGCGCGGTCTCATCGAGTCGCACGGAGGCTCGCTCACTCTGGAGCCGCCACAGCCCGGCGCGGGCGCTGTTTTCGCAATCAGGTTGCCGATCGACGCCTTGAGCATCGAAAACGTCGCCGCTGACGAAAATACGGAGGCGGCGACGCAACGGACGATCAAGCAGCGGCGTGCGCTGATCGTGGACGACGAAGTCGAAATCGCAGGCTTGCTCGGCGAAATTTTGCGACGGCTCGGCTTCGACTGCGAGATCGTGACGAGCGGCGACCTCGCGAAACAAGCGATCGCCGCGCGGCCGGCGGACCTCATTCTCTGCGACATCCGCATGCCCAATGGCGACGGCCCGGCTTTCTACGACTGGCTCAGCGTCGAACATCCGCAGATGACCAACCGCATCGCCTTCGTCACCGGCGACGTTTTGGGTCCCGGCGCAGATCGCTTCATCGCGCGTTCGGGCTGCCCAATCGTCGAGAAGCCCTTTACGCCGGAGGATATCCGCCTCGTCGCTGATTTGTTGTGCGACGACGCGTCGGCGTGAATCGGCTCCCGACGAAATTCAACAGCAGCGAAACGCGCGCGCGCCGCCCGCGCCAAAGCGCGCATTCTCGCGCGCCCGAAAAAATTCGTCGCGCGTCATGATCGGCGCGTCTTCGTGCCGGGCGCGGACATGCGCGACATAGGCGTCGTAATCGCCCTGGCCGACCATCAGCTTCGCGCCGTCGCGCAGCTTGCGCGCGAGACGATTGAGATCAAGCCCGGGCAGGCTGCAGATCGTGCAATTCATCTTCGGTCTCCCGCGTGGTGACATGTTGCGCGGCGCGCGCGGCGCGAATGGCTCTGATGGCGAAGCCGAGCATCGCCAGAACCAGCGTCACGTAAATCGCGCAAAGCGTGGCGTCGACATAATCGTTGAAGATGACGCGCTGCATTTCGGCGAGCGTCTTCGCCGGCGCCAGCAGCTGGTCCTTGTCGGCGGCGGCCGCGAATTTTCTCGCATGCGCCAGAAAGCCGATGCGCGGATCCTCGTGAAAGATTTTTTCGAAGGCCGCCGTCAGCGTGCAGATATAGAGCCACGCCGTCGGCGCGATGGCGACGAAGGCGTAGCGCTCGCGCTTCATCCGATAGAGCACGACGACGCACAGCGTCAGCGCGATCGCCGCGAGCATCTGATTGGCGATGCCGAACAGCGGCCACAGCGTGTTGATGCCGCCGAGCGGATCGATCACGCCTTGATAGAGGAAATAGCCCCAGCCGCTCACGGCGATGGCGGTCGCGGCGAGGTTCGGCGCCCAGGCGCGCGTATTGCCGAAGGCGGGGAAGAAGGCGCCGAAGAGATCCTGGATCATGAAGCGCGCGACGCGCGTGCCGGCGTCGATTGTGGTGAGGATGAACAGCGCCTCGAACAGAATCGCGAAATGATACCAGAAGGATTTCGCAGCCGACCCGCCGAGGGCGGAGGAGAGAATATGCGCCATGCCGACGGCGAGCGTCGGCGCGCCGCCGGTGCGCGACAATATGGTCTTCTCGCCGACCTCGGCGGCGACGCCCGACAGCGTCTCCGGCGTCACCGCGAACCCCCATGAGGAGATCGCCGCCGCGGCGGAATCCGGCGTCGCGCCGATCAGCGCCGGCGCGCTGTTCATCGCGAAATAGACGCCAGGCTCCAGCACGCTTGCGGCAATGAGCGCCATGACGGCGACGAAGGATTCCATCAGCATGGCGCCATAGCCGATGAAGCGGGTCTGCGTCTCGTCGCCGATCATCTTCGGCGTCGTGCCGGAGGACACAAGCGCGTGAAAGCCCGACACCGCGCCGCAGGCGATGGTGATGAACAGAAACGGGAAGACGCTGCCGGCAAAGACCGGCCCCGTGCCGTCGATGAAGCGGCTGATCGCCGGCATCTGGAGGTCTGGCCAGACGATGAAAATGCCGACCGCGAGCGACAGGATCGTGCCGATTTTCAGGAAGGTCGAAAGATAGTCGCGCGGCGCCAGCAACAGCCACACCGGCAAGACCGAAGCCACGAAGCCATAGCCGATGAGCATGAAGGCGAGAGTCTCGCCCTTAAATGAGAAGAGCGGCGCCAGCATCGCGCTCTCCGACACGGTTCGGCCGAAGGCGATGCTCAAGAGCAGCAGAACGAAGCCGATTGCCGACATTTCGCCGATCCGTCCCGGCCGCAGGTAGCGGCCGTAGACGCCCATGAAGACGGCGATCGGCAGCGTCGCGAAGACCGTGAACGCGCCCCAAGGACTGTCGGCGAGCGCCTTGACGACCACGAGCGCCAGCACCGCCAGCAGGATAATCATGATGGTGAGAATGCCGATCATGGCGATGACGCCCGGCACGCGCCCCATCTCGGTCTTGATGAGATCGCCGAGCGAGCGGCCGTCGCGCCGCGTCGAGATGAACAGGACGAGAAAATCCTGCACGGCGCCGGCGATGGCCGCGAAATGGTGGCCAAACAGCACCCATTTGTCGGTCGGCACATAATCGAGCCCGTCATTGCGGCGAAGCGCGGGGGTGCGGCGGCGCGCATCGAGTCCCAGCACCCGCTCGGCGATGAAGCGCGAATAGAAGCGATAGCCAATGGCGTAGGTTCCGATCGCCGCCGTGGCGAGCCACATGGCGTTGACCGGCTCGCCGCGCGAGACCGCGAGCGTGTAAAGCGAGAACAGCACGAGGGCGAACACGAGCGCCCAGGGAAACAGCTTCAATGCCTGGCGGCCGCCGGCGATGTTGATGATCGACATTAGAACTCCGAATAGCGCCCACTCCCGGCGCATTGATTTCAACGAAACTTATAATTTTGCAAGGGTCAAGGGATCGCGGCGGCCGGCGAAATATTTGCGCTGGGCTTCGGCAAAGAGCGCCTGAGATTATCTTGGGTCAGCGGCGTCATATGTAACGCACCGTAGCAAACATGCCGGCGGCCTGATGGTACAGGAGATGGCAGTGAAAAGCCCACCAGCCGGGATTGTTCGCGTCGAATGCGACGACGACGCGCCTCCCAGGCGTCACGAGAATGGTGTCGCGCACCGCTCCCGAAAACCGCTTGCCGTCGATCTCCACCACTTGGAACTGGTGCCCGTGGAGATGCATCGGGTGAGACATGCGCGTCTTATTCTTGAGCACGAGTTCGACGCGCTCCCCCTCTGCAACGGCCAGGGGCGGCACCTCCTTGTTCCAAGCGACGCCGTTGATCGACCAGACATATCCGTTCATGTCACCGGTCAGGTCGATGTGATGAATCCGGTCCGGCTTGCGTTTGGCGAGCGGCTTCGTCGCGCGCAGCCGCGATTCCAAGTTGAGAGTAAGCGCAGGCGAAGGCGTCGGTGCTGTTTCTGGAATGCGGGTTACCGGCGCGCGTCCCGCAACAAGGCTCACACCGGTCTGTCGACGCTCGCCTTCCAAAATCGCGAGCACGGGAAAGACGGCAGGACCGCGCGGAACTTTGATGAGGATGTCGAGGCGCTGAGCAACCGCGATCGGAAAGCGCTGTCCCGAAACTGGGCGCACGCTAAATCCATCGACTGCGATAAGCTCGCCGCTAAGCGCGCCGAGATCGACGTGATATGCGCTCATACACGAACTGTTGATGACGCGCAGCAGAATCGGCTCGCCTGGCTCCACGCGGATTGATTCGGGGTCGGCGAGCGTACGGTCGTTGGCGAGGAACGCGTCATACCTTACGTCATTTAGGTCCGGCCTCGGAACTGCGCTTTCGTTCGCCGCTCCTGGCTCTGCGGACCGCGGTCCTGGCGCGGCGCGCCTCTTCCGCAACTCCGCATAAATTTGCTCGGGCGGCGTAAAGCTAAAATCCGCCAGCATGATCGTCGCTTCCTGCTGACCGGGCGGGTTGCGCCCGTCGCGAATGATGAGCGGCGCGGCGAGCAGAGATTGTTCTTGTAGGCCCTCGTGCGAATGCATCCAGAACGTGCCCCCGAAGCGTAGCGGGAAGTCGTATTCGGCGCTGGCGCCAGGCGAAATCGGCGGTCCGGAAATGCCAGGCACGCCGTCCTGGCGCCAAGGAGGCGTCAAGCCATGCCAATGGATAAGGGTGGGCGCATCGAGTTCGTTGTCGACACGAACGCGGAACCGCCGTCCCACTTCGGTGACAAGCCCCGGCGCGCCGTCGGGTTGGCGAATGCCGAGCACAGATGCCGTTTTTCCGTTCACTTCGATGTTGCGCCGCTGCACGCGCAGGATCGTGACGGTTTCGGGCTTATCTGTCGCGGCGACCGAGTTTGGCTGCGCCCACGAGCATTGAGGAAAAGTTACGCAGGAAGAAAAGGCGCCGAGCAGCGCGGATCGACGTGACAGCATGACGGTCACCTGTTTATAGGGTCCTCACGCGAACCGCTTAATTTTGCAAGGGTCAATGGATCGCGCCGGCCGTCGAAATATTTGCGCAGCGCCTCAGTGAAGAGCGGCTCTTGCGGCGCCGCGGCCGCAAACAGAGTCATCGACGAATGAAATTTCAAATCGTCGGGAGCGCCGAATATCTCATGCGCGCTGTGTCCTTCGATCTTATTGACGAGTCCGACGCATTCCTTGAGCCGCGCGCCCAATAAAGGATGATCGAGATAGGCGTGCGCTTCGGCCGGCGAGCGGATGGCATAGCGCTGCGCCATGGCGCTCGCGCCCAGCCCTTCGAACTGCGGAAAAACGAACCACATCCAGTGACTGCGCTTGCGGCCGGCGGCAAGTTCGGCGACCGCCTGCGCATAGATCGGCGCCTGCGCCGCGACGAAGCGGTCGAGATCGTAAGGATCGTCCGCGCCGCGGGTCATGACCAAATCCGTTGATCAACTCTGCTGTCATTCCCGAGGCGCGCAACGCGCGCGATCGGGAATCGAGAGCAAGACCAACATTCTTGAATTGGCTCTGGATTCCGGGTCGGACCTCCGGTCCGCCGGGAATGACAGGCCAATCGTTTCGATATCACTCCGCCGCTTCCGCGGCGACGGGCGCGTAGTTGAGAATCGGCGCGAGCCAGCGTTCGACCTCGCGCGCCTCCATGCCCTTGCGGCGGGCGTAATCCTCGATCTGATCCCGCTCGATTTTCGCGACGCCGAAATAATGCGCGCTCGGATGCGCCAGATAGAGCCCGCTGACGGAAGCGGCCGGCGTCATGGCGTAACTCTCGGTCAGCTTCACGCCGGTGCGTTTTTCAACATTGAGCAGATCGAAGATCGTCGCCTTTTCGGTGTGATCGGGCTGCGCCGGATAGCCGGGCGCCGGGCGAATGCCGGCGTAAGGCTCGGCGTGCAGCGCGTCGGGCGCGAAATTCTCTTCACGCGCATAGCCCCAAAACTCTTTGCGCACGCGCTCATGCATGCGCTCGGCGAAAGCTTCCGCGATGCGGTCGGCGAGCGCCTTGACCATGATCGAGCCATAGTCGTCATTGGCGCGCGCGTAGCGGGCGGCGATCTTTTCTTCTTCCGCGCCGGCGGTCACGACGAAGGCGCCGACATAATCCGCCTTGCCGCTCTCCTTGGGCGCGACGAAATCGGCGAGCGCGAGATTGGCCTTGCCGTCGCGCTTTTGCAATTGCTGACGCAGGGTGTGCAGCGTCGCGATCCGCTCATTGCGCGACTCGCCATTGTAGAGCGCGATGTCGTCGCCGATCGAATTCGCCGGCCAGAAGCCGATGACGGCTTTCGGCGTGAACCAGCGCTCCTCGACAATCCGCTTCAGCATGGCGCGGGCGTCGTCGTACAGCGTGCGCGCCGCCTCGCCGCGCTCGGGATCGTCGAGCAGCGACGGATAGCGGCCCTTGAATTCCCAGGTCTGGAAGAACGGCGTCCAGTCGATGTAGGGAACAAGCTCGCCGACGTCGTAGCTCGCAAAGGCGCGCGCGCCGCTGAAGGAGGGCTTCGGCGGCTCATAGGCGGCCCAGTCGATTTTATAAGCGTTGGCGCGCGCCTGCGCGAGCGGCACCCGCAGCTTGTCGGCCTGCGCGCGCGCATGCGCCTCCGCGAGACGTTCATATTCGGCGCGCGTCTGCGCGACATAGTCGGGGCGCGTCTTCTCGGAGACGAGCGCCTGCGCGACGCCAACGGCGCGGCTCGCGTCGGTGACATAGACGGCCTGGCCGCGACGATAATTGGGACTGATCTTCACCGCCGTATGCACGCGGCTTGTCGTCGCGCCACCGATAAGGAGCGGCGTGTCGAGACCTTCGCGCTCGAGCTCAGAGGCGACGAGGCACATCTCGTCGAGCGATGGCGTAATGAGGCCGGAAAGACCGATGAGATCGACTTTTTCCTTCTTGGCGACTTCCAGAATTTTCGCGCAGGGAGTCATGACGCCAAGGTCGATCACCTCGAAGTTGTTGCAGCCGAGCACAACGCCGACGATATTCTTGCCGATGTCGTGAACGTCGCCCTTAACCGTCGCCAGCAGGATTTTGCCGGCAGTGGAGCGTTCGCTCTTGTCGGCCTCCATGAAGGGCATGAGATAGGCCACCGCCTGTTTCATCACCCGCGCCGATTTGACGACCTGCGGCAGGAACATTTTGCCCGAGCCAAAGAGATCCCCGACGACATTCATGCCGGTCATCAGCGGGCCTTCGATGACGTCCAGCGGGCGCGTGGAGCGCTGACGCGCCTCTTCCACATCCGCTTCGACGTAATCGGTGACGCCGTTGACCAGCGCATATTCGAGACGCTTCTCGACGCTGTTGTCGCGCCAGGCGGCGTCCTTTTCCTGCGTCTTGCCGGCGACGCCCTTAAACTTTTCAGCCAGTTCCACGAGGCGCTCGGTCGAATCCTTGCGGCGATTCAAGACCACGTCTTCGCACAGCTCGCGCAGCTCGGGGTCAATCTCGCCATAGACCGCAAGCTGGCCGGCGTTGACGATGCCCATGTCCATGCCCGCCTGAATGGCGTGATAAAGGAACACCGAATGCATCGCCTCGCGCACGGGTTCATTGCCGCGGAATGAAAAAGACAGATTCGACACGCCGCCCGACACATGCACATGCGGCAGATCGCGCTTGATGACGCGCGCGGCTTCGATGAAATCGACGCCGTAATTCTCATGCTCTTCGATGCCGGTCGCGACCGCGAAAATATTGGGATCGAAGATGATGTCCTGGGGCGGAAAGCCGACGATGTCGGTCAAGATTTTATAGGCCCGCGTGCAAATCTCGGTCTTGCGGGCGAATGTGTCGGCCTGGCCCTTTTCATCGAAGGCCATGACGACGACGGCGGCGCCATAGCGGCGCACCTTTTGCGCGTCGGCGATGAATTTCTCTTCGCCTTCCTTCATCGAGATCGAATTGACGACCCCCTTGCCCTGCAGACATTTCAGGCCGGCTTCAATCACGGCGAATTTAGAGGAGTCGACCATCACCGGCACGCGGGCGATGTCGGGTTCGGCGGCGACGAGATTGAGAAATTCCACCATGGCGCGTTCGGAATCGAGCAGGCCTTCGTCCATATTGACGTCGATGACCTGCGCGCCGTTCGCCACCTGATCGCGCGCAACGTCCAGCGCCGCCGCATAGTCGCCATTGGTGATGAGTTTACGAAACTTCGCCGAACCCGTGACATTGGTGCGCTCGCCGACATTGACGAAGGGAATGTCCTTCGTCAGCGTGAAGGGCTCCAATCCGGAAAGACGCAGCATCGGCTCGATCGTCGGGATCGCGCGCGGGGCGACGCCTTTCACGGCGCCGGCGATCGCGGCGATATGATCCGGCGTCGTGCCGCAGCAGCCGCCAAGCACATTGACGAGACCGGCGGTCGCGAATTCGCCGACGAGCTCCGCCATATATTCGGGACTTTCGTCATAGAGCCCGAATTCATTGGGCAGGCCGGCGTTGGGGAAGGCGCAGACGCGCGTGTCGGCGACGCGGCCGATCTCGGCGATGTGCTGACGCATCTCGCGGGCGCCGAGCGCGCAGTTGAAGCCGATCGAAAACGGCTTGGCGTGGGCGAGCGAATTCCAGAAGGAGACCGCCGTCTGACCTGACAGCGTCCTGCCCGAAAGATCAGTGATCGTGCCGGAGATCATGATCGGAAAACGGGTTCCGACCTCGTCGAATGCGTCTTCGAGCGCATAGAGCGCCGCCTTGGCGTTGAGCGTGTCGAAGACGGTTTCGACGAGAAGAATGTCGGCGCCGCCTTCGATGAGGCCAAGCGCGGCTTCCTTATAGGCGGCGCGCAGCTCGTCGAAGGTGACGGCGCGAAAGCCCGGATTGGATACGTCGGGCGAGATCGACGCGGTGCGATTGGTCGGGCCGAGCGAACCGGCGACGAAGCGGCGCACGCCGGTCTTCGCCGCGACTTCGTCGGCCGCCGCGCGCGCCAGCCGCGCGCCCGCGCAATTGAGTTCGAAGGCGAGATGCTCGAGCCCGTAGTCGGCTTGAGCAATTGTCGTCGACGAAAACGTGTTGGTCTCGATGATATCGGCGCCGGCGTCGAGATAGGCGACATGGATCGCCTTGATCGCGTCAGGCTGCGTCAGCGTCAGCAGGTCGTTGTTGCCGCGCAGATCCTTGGCGTGATCTGTGAAGCGCGCGCCGCGAAAATCGGCCTCCTCAAACTTGTGGCGCTGGATCATCGTGCCCATGGCGCCGTCGAGAATGAGGATTCGGCGCGACGCCGCCTCTTCCAAAGTTTTGAGAATATTGGGGCCGTAAGCTTTGTCGAAAATCATGCGATGGCCCTTTCACGAACGGGACGCACGCCAAGCAAATGGCAAATGGCGAAGACCAGGTCGGCGCGATTGTTGGTGTAGAAGTGGAATTCATTGACGCCGGCGCGCGCCAGGCTCATCACCTGCTCGACGGCGGTCGTCGCGGCGATGAGCGCGCGCGTCTCCGGGTCTTCGTCCAGTCCGTCGAAGCGCTCCGCGAGCCAGCGCGGCACGCTCGCCCCGGCCTTTTGCGCGAAGCCGGCGACCTGCTTGAAATTGCGGATCGGCATGATGCCGGGCACGATCGGAATCGTGATCCCTCGCCCGCGCGCCTTGTCGAGGAACCTGAAGTAGACGTCATTGTCGAAGAAGAACTGCGTGATGGCGCGCGTCGCGCCGGCGTCGACCTTCGCCTGAAGCGCGTCGAGATCCTGTTCGATCGAGGCGCTTTCCGGATGGCCTTCGGGGTAGGTCGACACGGAAATCTCAAAATCGCCGATCCGACGAATGCCGCTCACGAGATCGGTCGACGTGGCGTAGCCTTTCGGATGCGCCTCAAATTTCGACCCCACGCCTGTCGGCGGATCGCCGCGCAACGCCACGATATGGCGAACGCCGACGTCCCAATAATCGCGCAGGATCGCGTCGACGTCTTCGCGCGCGGCGGAAACGCAGGTGAGATGCGCGGCTGGCTTCATTTCAGTCTCGCGCACGATGCGCGCGACGATCGAATGGGTGCGCTCGCGGGTGGTGCCGCCTGCGCCATAGGTGACGGAGACGAAATGCGGTTTGAGCGCCGCCAGCCGATTGATCGTTTGCCAGAGTTGCGTCTCCATCTCCGGCGTCTTGGGCGGGAAGAATTCATAGGAGATCGCAAATTGGTTGGGCGACGCCGTGGGATGTAGAGCGTTAAACATCAGGCTGTCTCATAAGATGCTGTGGGAATGGGATCGGCGATGACGCGCGGATCGCGCGCCAGCCACAAGGACACGGTGAGCTTGGCGCCTTCGCTCGGGTCGGGCGCCAGTTGCCTGTGTTGAATGATGTCGAGGCCGGCTTGCGCGAGCAATCCGGTGATTTCTGCGTCGGAAAAGCCGAGGCGGCGGTGCGCATGCTTGTCGCGCAGCGCCTCTTCCTGATGCGGGGCAAAGTCGACGACAAGCAGACGGCCGCCGGGCGCGAGCACCCGCGCCGCCTCGCGTAGCGCGCGGCCCGGATCGTCGAGAAAATGCAGAACCTGATGCATGATCGCGAGGTCGATGGAATTGCGCTCGATCGGCAGCGCGTAGATGTCGCCCTGGCGCAGCTGCACATTGTCGAAGCCGGTCTCTTCGAGACGGCCGCGCGCGACGCCGAGCATGGCGGAAGAAAGATCGACGCCGACGGCGCGTTCCGCCTGGGGAGCGAACAGCTCCAGCATCCGACCGGCGCCGGCTCCAAGATCCAGCAGGTTGCGCACCGGCTTGTCGCCGACGACTTGGCGCATCGCCTCTTCGACGCGCTCCTCGGGGACGTGCAGCGCGCGGATGTGGTCCCATTCCTCGGCATGCGCGGCGAAATAGCGCGCGGCGTTCTCGGCGCGCGCCTGGCGCACCTGGGCGAGTCTCGCGCGGTCGCCGGCGAGAAGCGCGTCGTCAGCCTCGAGCCAACCGACAATGGCGCGCGCGAGGGCGCCCGCCGGGCCGGCCGGCGACAGACGGAAAAAGGCCCACGCCCCTTCGCGGCGGCGCTCGACGAGGCCAGCCTCGACGAGGAGCTTAAGATGGCGCGAAACGCGCGGCTGAGACTGGCCCAGGATCGCCACAACCTCGCTCACCGTCAGCTCCGACTGGGCGAGCAACGCCAGAAGACGTAGGCGCGTCTCCTCGCCGGCGGCGTTCAGCGCCGCAAGCGTCGGGTCGAGAGCCAATTTGGCGACGGTCTTCATAATTTGCGCGTTAGACATAAAGATATCTATATACGTCAAATTTAGCGGACGCAACCACGGTCGCCGTTTTTTGACGACGGAATGTTCTTGACCGAATCTCAAACCAGGTTCATCTTTTTGTTATATCGCACCTGTCGATCTGACAGCATGATCGGCAGGCTCGCTCGGGCGGGACCTCGACGCGACCGCGATTAAGGATAGGCTCAGAAACCCCCTGTTGATGGGCCGAACCGAGCAACGTGTTGCGAGAGGAGCATGACGCCACCGGGTCATACCAATTGACCGGCGTTTGGTTCCGGTCACTGGGCGATCAGGAGCAGCTGCTTGATCCGCCCATCCTCTGAGACAAATCGACAATCTTCCGGGCGGCCGAAGGCAAAGGCCAAGCATCGGACGCCCGATCATGGACTGGACAATCCAGACTAGCTTTCGAGAGAAGCAAACGGCCCCGTGAGCTCTACGCCACGGGGCCTGTTTTTGTTTTACAGCAGCTAAAGGGGCAGGGTTCCGGGCGGAAGCCGAACGCGAACGTTCGGCCCCTCGCCCTTCAAGGCTCGGAAAACCAGCCGCCGCCGGCTTAAGCCGGCGCCTTTTCTTCTTCCTTGCTGACGACTTCGAGGAAGCTCTCGGCAGCCTCGCGCCGCTCGAAAACATGCGGCTGCAGACCGCGCTTGGACAGCGCCTCCTTCATCTTCAAGCGCGCGAAGGCGCTCGTCGCATAGCGGGTCGTCGTCAGATAGTAGCGCTGGCTCATATAGTCGATCATTTCGGCGTAATCGTCGTAGAGCGCCTCGTTGATCTTCCAGCCGTCGTGATTGACGACCGAGTTGACGCGCTTGCCGACCTTGTCCGACGCCTCGATCAGCGTCTTGCGCAGATCGTCGATGTCCTTCTTGGTTCGCGCGTGCCAGCCTTCGAGATTGACGAAAAGGATGTTGCGGTCCGCGTCGTACGTGACGCGGTCGGACATGTTGAGATTGATGAGGTCATTGAGCAGCCCCATCGGCTCGTCGATGAAGATGCGCTTATCCATCAGTTCGGCGTGTTCGATGATGGGCTTGAAATCCATATGCGCCAGGATGTCCTTGTCGATATCGATCCCCGGCGCGACCTCAATCAGTTCGAGCCCCTTGTCGACGAGTTTGAACACGCAGCGCTCGGTCACGTAATAGACCGGCTGCTTGCGCTTTTGCGCGAATTTGCCGGAGAAGGTGATCTGCTCGACGGCGTTGAGGAACTTCTTGTTCCTGCCTTCCTGCAGAATATTCACCTTGCCGTCGGCGATTTCGACGCGCAGTCCGCCATTGGTGAAGGTGCCGGCGTAAACGACGAGGCGCGCGTTCTGGCTGATGTTGATGAAGCCGCCGCAGCCGTTGAGGCGTCCGCCGAATTTCGATGTGTTGACGTTGCCCTGCAGATCGCACTCGGCCATGCCGAGGCAGGTCATGTCGAGACCGCCGCCGTCATAGAAGTCGAACTGCTGGTTCTGCTGAATGATCGCGTCGGCGTTGGTCGCGGCCCCAAAGCTCGAACCGGCCGCGAGCACGCCGCCGATGGCTCCGGCTTCCGTCGTCAGCGTGATATAGGGCGTCATCTTTTCTTCGTTGGCGACGGCGGCGATGCCTTCCGGCGCGCCGACGCCAAGATTGACCACGCCGTTCGGCGGCAGCTCGAAACTGGCGCGCCGCGCGATCACCTTGCGCTCGTCGAGCGGCATTTTGGCGAATTTCTCTACCGGCACGCGGATTTCGCCGGCAAGCGCCGGATTGTGGATCACGCCATAGTTCATCCGGTGCATTTCCGGCGGATCGGCGATGACCACGGCCGAGACCAGAATGCCCGGCACATGCACATCCTTGGGCTTGATCGAACCCTGTTCGACGATGCGCTCGACCTGCGCGATGACGAGCCCGCCATTGTTATGGGCGGCCATGGCCTGAGCGAGATTGTCGAGCACGAGCGCCTCGCGCTCCATTGAAATATTGCCGGAAGGATCGGCCGAGGTGCCGCGAATGAAGGCGACGTCGATCTTCGTGGCGATATAGAACAGCCACTCCTCACCCATGATGTTATGGTATTTGACCATGTCCTCCTTGGTGCGGTCATTCACCTTGCCGCCGCCAAAGCGCGGGTCGACATAGGTGTAGAGGCCGACTTTGGAGAAGAGGCCCGGCTGGCCTGCGGCGCAGGCGCGGTAGAGCTGCGAGATGACGCCCTGCGGGAGATTGTAGCCGCAGATCTTGTTCTCCTGCGCCGCCTGCGCGACCTTCGGCATCCGGCCGAAATTGGCGGCGATCACCCGGCGCAGCAATCCTTCGTGATGGAAGCGTCCCGTGCCCAGGCCCTTGGAGTCGCCGGCGCCGGCCGTCATGATCAGCGTGAGGTCGCGCGGATGCTGGCTCTCGACGAAGCGCTTTTCCAAAGCGGCGTGCAAGGCCTCGGGAATGCAGCTCTGGACGAAGCCCGTGGTGGTTACGACGTCATTGTCGCGAATGAGCGCAATCGCCTCGTCGGCGGTAATGACCTTATTGTTCGCCATGTCCTCAGGGTTCCCTCGCTCCCCACTCTTTGATTGCGGACCGTTGACGTCGCCGCTCTGGTGGGCGTTTTGCTCAAAATGAGCGCTCAACCGTAGAGACCGGGCCGCTCTTGCGCAATAGCGGCGATGCGCCGCAGATCGGCCGCAAGCCCGCTGCAGCGCGGGAAAATCGCCGTCAGTCGCCGCGGTAGACGCAGCCCTCAAAACAGCTGTCGCGAAAGACCCCGACTTCGGCAAGACCCGGCAATGTGGGCGCGAGGTCACGCCAGATATAGGCGCAGAGATTTTCGAGAGTCGGCTTTCCCAGCCCTTCAAGGTCATTGAGAAACGAGTGGTCGAGGCGTTCGCGCAACTCGGCGAGCCTGCGGCCAAGCTTGCCGAGGTCCATCACCCATTGCTCTTCTACAGTGGGCTCGCCGCGCAGGGTGACGCGCACGCGAAAGGAATGGCCGTGCAGATTGCGGTATTTGCCGCCCTCTGGAGCCTCGGGATCGTAGAGCGCGTGCGCCGCCTCGAAATAAAACTCGCGGTAAACCTCGAAACTCGACACCGTCACTTCACCCCGATCGCCTTGTGGGTTTGCAAAGACAGACGCCAGCGCGGATGCGCCAGGCAGTAGCTGACCGCGGCCTCCGTATTGCGCGAAACATCCGGCCCGTCCATGGGCTGCAGCAGAAAATGCGCAAAGTCGAGCCGCTCATAGTCGGCGGGGTCGACGCCCTGCTGGGGGAAGACCAGCTTCAATTCCGCGCCGCTCGTCTGGGCCAGCGGCGCGCCGGCCTTGGGCGACACGCAGATCCAGTCGATCTCCGGGAGGACGGGCAGCGTGCCATTGGTCTCGATGGCGATCTCGAACCCTTGCGCGTGAAGCGCCGAAATCAAGGCCGCGTCGATCTGCAGCATCGGCTCGCCGCCGGTCAGCACCGTGAAGCGTCGTTCGCGGCCCTCCCCCCACAGCCTCGTCAAATGGCCGGCAAGCGCCGTGGCGTCGGCGAATTTTCCCCCGCCCTCGCCCTCGAAGCCGACGAAATCCGTGTCGCAGAACTGGCACTGCGCGGCGGCGCGGTCCGCTTCGCGCCCGCTCCACAGATTGCAGCCGGCGAAGCGGCAAAAGACCGCGGCGCGGCCCGCGTTAACGCCTTCGCCTTGCAAGGTTTTGAAAGCTTCCTTGACGATGTAGGCCATCGCCCGCTCTAGCGCGGACCCCGCGCGGCGTAAAGCGAGGCAAGACGCTTACCCGTTCTTGGGAAGCTCCTTGTCCTTGCCCTCAGGCTCGGGCGCCGGCTGCGGGCGGGGGTCGAGGCTGCGGATATAGGAGACGATGTCGTCGATCTCTCTGCGCGAGAGATGCATGTCGGGCATCGGCGGATGCGGATCCATCAGAAAATGGCCAAGCTTCTTCCTGTCGGTTCGCCTCTGGGCGATATCGAAAAAGGACGGCGCGTCGGCCGAAGCGCTGGTCTGATCCGACGTCACCACATGGCAGGACGCGCACCATCGCTTCGCGACGATCGCGCCGCGCTGGGCGTCGCCCGCCGCAAGCGCAAAAGTTGCGAAAGCGGCGCTCCCGCCGACGAGGGCCGTAGCGAGCATAAGGCGTCGAAGCTGCATGTGATTTCCTTAAGCGGAGAGCCGTCGATTCGCTCGCATGAAAGCACAAGCGCGGCTCGCTGGGTATCGGCGCCTTTCATTCGAGCTTGCGTCAGGACGACGCGCCGCCGCGAGGCGCTGCTGCATTTTTGCAACAGTGCTGTGTTCTGATTGCAACAGTCCCGCAGATTAGCAATTTGCTCACGATTGTCCCTGCGCCAGCCCCTTTTCAGACACAAAAGCTGAGCTAATGTGATCGGGTCACAAGCTCATTCGAGATGCGGAGACAGGCGCCGAAAGATTTCGCTTTCGGCCGCAGGTTCCTTCTTTCCCTCTCGCTGATCAGCGGTGACGGCTGGCGTATGGCCTTAAAGACGTCGGGCGTCTTCTCGGGTGAGGAAAGTCGGAACATTATGGTCGGAAGCGTTCACGCGGGCGTGATTTCAGCCTTTAGGCGCAAGAAGCGCGCGGCTTTGCCGCTGTGCCTTTTCGCGACGAGCCTGGGCATGCTGGTGACGGCTTTCGTCGCGCCGGCGCCCGCTCTTGACGCGCCTCGAACGGCCGCGAGAGCCGAGTCGCAGCCTCTGCCGATGTTCAAGGATCCGCGCGCGGCGCTCCGCGCTGGACTCGAAAGCTACCATGCCGGCGACGCCGCGACCTCCATCGCCGCGCTGCGCTACGCCGCCGAGGGCGGCGAGCCGCTGGCCAAATGGAAACTTGGCCGAATGTACGCCGACGGCGACGGCGTCGTCCGCGACGACGCCAAGGCCTATGAATATTTCGCGCAAATCGTAGACCACTACGCCGACGACGAGCCGGATCCGCGCGAGCGTTCGATGGCGGCAAGCGCCTTCGTCGCCGTGGGCATTTATCTGCGTGACGGCGTTCCGAGCGCAAAGATCAAGCCCGATCTCGATCGCGCTTTTGATCTATTCCGTTATGCGGCGACCTATTTCAGCAACGCCGACGCTCAGTACAACCTGGCGCGAATGTATCTCGAAGGCGCCGGCGTGAAGAAGAACGTCCGCCAGGGCGTGAATTGGCTGGAGCTCGCGGCGCGCAAGGGCCATCCGCAGGCGCAGGCGATGCTCGGCCGGATGATGTTCACCGGCGAGGCGAGCGGCGAACCCGAACGCGCGCGCGGACTCATGTTTCTGACGCTGGCGCGCGACGCTGCTGGCGGCGCGACCCGCGACCAATGGATCGCGGATTTGCACGCTGAAGCGCTGAATTCCGCCAGCGACGCCGACCGTAGCGCGGCCGTCACCATGCTCGAAGGCTATTTGCGCGAACGCAACTGACGTTCAACTTTCAGCCGGCTTGCGCCGCAGCGCCTTTGAACTTCACCGGAATGCTCAAGAAGCGCGCGCCATCCCCGCGCGGCGGCGGAAACTTGCCGGCGCGAATGTTCACCTGAATCGACGGCAGCAGCAGCCGCGGCGCGGCAAGCTCCTGATCGCGCTTGTGTCGTCCGGCCACGAAGTCTTCCTCGCTCACGCCATCCTTGATCTGCACGTTCTTGGCGCGCTGCTCGGCGACCGTCGTCTCCCAGGCGTAGAATTCTCGTCCCGGCGCCTTGTAGTCATGACACATGAAGAGCCGCGTCTGCGGGGGCAGCGAAAGAAGCCGGCGGATCGAGTGGTAAAGCGCATGCGCGTCGCCGCCCGGGAAATCCGCGCGCGCCGTCCCATAGTCGGGCATGAACAAAGTGTCGCCGACAAACACCGCGTCGCCGATCTTATAGGCGACGTCGGCCGGCGTGTGGCCGGGCGTGTAGATCGTTTCGCCCTCGAGCGCACCAATCCTGAACCGCTCGCCGTCCTTGAAGAGGTGGTCGAAGCAGCCGCCGTCGGCCTTTACGTCCTCAGCCCCGAACACCGGCTTGAAGATCTTCTGGACCTTGTCGATGTGTTCGCCGATGCCGAGCTTCGCGCCCGTCGCGGCCTTCACGATCTGGGCGGCGGTAAGATGGTCGGCGTGTGCATGAGTTTCGAGAACCCAATCGATCGTTAGTCCTTCCCGCGCCGCCTCGGCGAGGATGGCGTCGATGGAATGCGAATCAGCGACTCCGCTCGCCGGGTCATAATCGAGCACGGGATCGACGATCGCCGCGCGCTTCGTGGCGGGGTCGCTGACGATATAGGTGATCGTATTGGTGGGCTCGTCAAAGAAGGCCCTCACGGACGGCGCCTGCGGCATCGATCTCTCCTTCTTGCAGCGCTCAAGCACTTCTCTCGTGCGTGCTTTCGCCTTTCCTGCTTGCGCCGACAGATATATGCGTTATATCTAAATAAGCAATAGCTAATATTATATGCGCGAAGGAGCGACATGCTGACGGCTCTTCCTTTGGACGCCGTGCTTGGTCTGATTTCCGGCGGACTCGTCGGCTTTACGCTGAGCCTCGTCGGCGGCGGCGGCTCGGTGCTGGCCGTCCCGCTTCTCGTCTATCTCGTCGGCGTGCCCAATCCGCATGTCGCGATCGGCTCAAGCGCCGCGGCCGTCGCCGTCAACGCTTTAATGAGTCTCGTTAATCATGCGCGCGCAGGGACCATTAAATGGCGCTGCGCCTCTGTCTTCGCAGTCTTCGGGGTTGCTGGCGCATTCGGCGGATCGACGCTCGGCAAGATCATCGACGGCGAGAAGCTGCTGGCGCTGTTCGCGCTGCTGATGGTCGTTGTCGCCTATCTGATGCTGCAGCGCCGGGGCGCGTTGGGCTATCCAGGCGTCAGGCTCAACCGCGACAATTTTCCCCGGCTCGTTGGCGCTGGCGCTACGGCCGGCGCGCTTTCGGGCTTCTTCGGCATCGGCGGCGGCTTCCTGATCGTGCCGGGGCTGATGTTTGCTTCCGACATGCCGATCTTGAACGCGATCGGCTCGTCGCTCGTCGCGGTCGCCGCCTTCGCGGTGACAACGGCGGCGAACTACGCTTTCTCGGACCTCGTGGACTGGGAGCTTGCCGCAACGCTCGTGCTCGGCGGCGCGTTTGGCGGACTGATCGGCGCCGCCGCGGCGCGATATCTATCGAAGATGCGCGGCGCGCTGAGCGCCATCTTCGCGACGGTCATCTTCGCGGTGGCGCTTTATGTGCTCTGGCGAAGCGGCGGCGCGCTCGGTCTACTCGATCACGCGGCGAAATCGGCGTAGATCGCGACGTGATCGGAAGGTTTGTCGCCGGCCCGCATCGATTTGACGATCTCCACCCGCGCAAGCCGATCAGCCGCTTGCGGCGAGAGCAGAAGATGATCGATGCGAAGCCCCTTGTTCTTCTGCCAGGCGCCGGCCTGATAATCCCAGAACGTATAGAGGCCGCCTTCGTCGGATGTCGCTCGCAAAGCGTCGGCATAGCCGAGATTCACCAGGCGCTGATAGGCGGCGCGAGTCTGCGGCAGGAATAATGCGTCGCCAAGCCACGCGGACGCCTCATAGACGTCGCGCGGCTCCGGGATGACATTGTAGTCGCCAGCGAGAACCGTCGGCTCTTCGAGGCGAAGCAGCGCCTCCGCGTGGCGCGTCAGCGTCTCCATGAAGGCGAGCTTGTAGAGATATTTCTGCGTGTGCGGCGGATTGCCGTTTGGCGCATAGATCGAGGCGACGCGCATGACGCCGCCGGCGCCATCGGCGATGACCGCTTCAATGTACCGCGACTGCGCCTCGCCGTCGAAGCCCGGCAGACCGAGAGTCACGTCCTGAATCGGCGATTTGGAAAGGATGGCGACGCCGTTGAATCCCTTCTGCCCGTGAACAGCGACATTATATCCGGCGTCTTCGATTTCGAGTCGCGGAAAAACGTGATCCTCGCACTTCGTTTCCTGCAGGCACAGCGCGTCCGGCGCGGCCTCGCGCAGAAAGGCGAGAAGCGGCGCGAGGCGCTGCCTGACAGAATTGACGTTCCAAGTCGCGATGCGCACCGTCGGCTCCTGGATCACGCTGGATTTGGGCGAATTCGCCCACATCCAGATGACGTGATCGTTCACATAAATTTAGAGCGCGCTTGGCGCGAAAAACCGGCGTCTGCTTTTTCGCAAGCGCGCTCGAGCGTCGCACGCGCGCTAGTCGAGGCGATAGGCAGCGTGGCAGGCGTTGCAGGCTTGCACGACTTGCGACAGTTCGGCAAGCGCTGGCCGCATGTCGCCGCCGGGCCCGATCTTGGCCGCCTCCTGCGCGAATTTGCTCGCCTGCTCATGCATCGTCAGACCGAGCGCGCGCATCTCGTCGGGCATGTGATGCGCCATCATCGCCGGCATATCGCCGAGTTCGCCGCTCTTGGCGTTCGGCTTGCACGCCGCCGCGCCGGAAGACGCCATACCGAGGCGCGTGTCGGCGACTTTCGCCGCGCCCGCGCCGTCGCCCTTGCCCAAGGCCGCCAGGATCTCGGCGACCGCCTCCGCATGTCCGCGCATATTGGCGAGCATGTGCGCGCGCATCGGCGCCGGAAGGTCGACCTCCTGGCGCGTGTCGCTCATCTTCGGCGACATTTTCATGTGCTCCATGTTCATCTGCTTCATATGCGCGCTGTGATCATCTGTGTCGTCGCCCGCGATCGCGGCGGCGGCGAACAACGGGAACCCGCATGCCGCGGCGAAGAAAAATCTTCTCATTCTGGCCTCCCCCTTCATGTGACAACAACGAGCGTAGCGCGCCAGGCGGCGTCGCGCGCGGGACGAATCGTCACGGCGGCGCGTCGACGGGCAAAGTGATGATTTGCCCCTGCCGCAACTTTTTACGATTGAGCGCCGGATTGGCGGCGGCGATGTCGCGCCAGCGCTTTTCGTCGCCATAGAGTCGCTTGGCGATCGCGCGCAGCGTGTCGCCGCGTCGCACCGTATAGGTCTTCTGCACAGTGGCCGACGCTGGCGGGCTTTGCGTCGCTTGAGGCGCGCCCTGATCGGCCGAGTCGACAGAGGTGGATGGCTGAGACGGCGCGGCCGGCGTTGCGTCGACGACGACGAACTCCCCGCGCAACATGCCCATCCAGCAACTCCAGGGAATGACGCCTGTCGTTTCCGGCGTGAATTCGATCGTCTGACGTCCCGGCTTGACGTCGAATTCGAGCTTCAAGGATGGAACCAGGATACGATTATTGCAGGTCGTCACTTGCGTCGCGTTGATCACCCATTTGACCGGAACGCCGCGCAGCAGCGTGAAGCGGGTGGGCGTAAAGCCGAGGCCATTGGCCTCCATCTCGATCGTCTGCGTCTTCGGCGCGGCAGAATCCTGCTGTGGTTGGGCGCGTTCAACGGCCGGGCTTCGCCAGCTCGTCGTCAGCGACGCGAGATCGGCGCCCGAGCCTGTGAGGATCAATCCGCGATTGATCATCACCGCGCCGAGCGCGACGACGATCACGCCGGACGCGATCAGCAGGCGGTGCGTCACCGCCCCCGAGAGCACTGTCGTCAGCGCGCCGAAGGCGAGCATCACCGGCAAGGTTCCAAGGCCGAAGACGAAGAGCGTCTTCGCGCCTTCAACGGGGCTGCCGGTCCCGGCCGCCATCACATACATCGCCTGCAACGGTCCGCAGGCGATCATCAAACCGTTGAGAAGACCGATCACGAACGGTCGATGTCGCGCGCCGCCCGCCTCGCGATTCACCCAGTTCTGCAGCGGGCCGGGCAGTCCAAGCCGAAAGCGGCGCAGCGGCGCGAACAGGCCCAGCATATTGAGCCCGAAGATGATGAGGAACGCGCCGGCCGCGACTCCGGCGACGCCGCGCAGCATGGGCGTGAACGCGATGAAGGCGCCGAACCAGCCGAAGGCGGCGCCGATCGTTGCGTAGGAAAGCGTCTTTCCCGCCCCGTAGGCGAGGTGTGAGACGAAGGACGAGCGCCCCGCCCGCGCGTCGGCCGCCGCATAACCCACAACAAAGCCGCCGCACATGCCGACGCAATGAAAACCCGTCAGCAGGCCCAAAAGAAACAGGAGGCCGAGACTCATATGCTGAGCGATGTCAGGCTCGCCCTCGGCGCTGATCCAGCGCGTATCGAACAGAATTATGGCGGCGAGTCCGGCGAACGCGGCGACGATTATCGCCAGTCTGACGAAAGGCGAACGCCGGCGCTGCGCCTCTTCCGTCAGAACGACGCGATAGCCGTTCTGTTCGACGCTGTTGCGAATCGCGGTGAAATTGGTCGCATCGGCGTCATAGTCGACGACGACCGTCTCGGTCGGATAGCTGGCCGAAACGCTGCGCACGCCGGCGAGCTTTTTGACCGCCGCCTCGATGACATGCTCGCAGCCGTGGCAATGCATGCCGCGGGCGTGAAAGGTGATCGCCGTTTGGTTCATCTAAGGTTTAACGCCTCGCCGCGCGG